>JBCCRG010000221.1:0-6330 GCA_039208155.1 Bacteroidota bacterium
GACCTCCAGGACGAGGTGCTGGAGTCGGGCGACCGCGGCATGACGAGCATCGCCCTCGACCCTGACTTCGCGACGAACGGCTACGTTTACCTCTTCTACACCGTCAACCCCGGCGGCGGCGAGGACGAGGACCGCCTCGACAGCTTCGCGTGCATTACCCGCTACACCGCCGGCGGCGACCGCGCGCGGCTCTCCTCGCGCCGCGTCATCCTCGACGACGTGCCCGCGTGCTACTTCTCGCATGCCAACGACACGATGCTCTTCGCGCCCGACGGCTCGCTGATCGTCTCCACGGGCGACGCGGCGAGCTACCAGCAGATGGACGCGGGTGGCCTCTACGACGAGTGCTTCGGCGCAGGCGGCCCGCTCAAGCCGTTCGAAGACATCGGCGCGTTCCGTTCGCAGCAGCTCGAAAGCCTCGCGGGCAAGATCCTGCGCATCAACCCGCGCAACGGCCACGGCTACCCCTCGAACCCGTTCTACACCGGCAACCCCAACGCCACGCGCTCGAAGGTGTGGGCGTACGGCCTCCGCAACCCGTTCAGCTTCACCATCCGCCCGGGCACGGGCTCCGAAGTCATCGCGGACGGCAGGCCGGGCAGCCTCTTCATCGGCGATGTGGGCTGGACAATGTGGGAGGAGTTGAACGTCGCCACCACAGGCGGGCAGAACTTCGGCTGGCCGTGCTATGAGGGGCCGTTCGAGGAGCCGCAGTACCAGGCCGCCCGACCGACCTCGAACGGCTGCGCCACGGTCGGGGGCTCGGGCGTGACGCAGGCGCAGCTTTACTGGACGGACAACCCGGACGACTCCTTTCCGGCGGGCCTGCGCGGCGACGCGATCATCGTCGGCGACTTTTACCAGGGCACGCGCTACCCGACGGCCTACCAGGGCGCGCTCTTCTACGCCGACTTCCCCAACGGCTGGATGGCGACGAGCCGCTTCGACGCCAGCGACCAGTTCGAGGCGCAGACCGTCTTTAGCACCAACACGGGCACGGTCGTGGCGTTCGCCTACGACCCGACGACGCAGTGGATGCACTACCTCAACATCGTCACCGGCGAGGTGCTGCGGATCACTTACGACGGCCCGCTCGACAACCCGATCCCGCTACCGTGGCAGAGCCGTGACATCGGCGCGCCCGCCGCCGAGGGTATGGCCACGTACGACGCCTTCGCCAACGTGCTTACCGCGTCGGGCAGCGGCGCGCTCGGGCCCTACGACGCCGACGCGTTCCACTTCGTCAGCCGCGACCTCGACGGCGACTTCGTGATGGAGGGCCGCCTCGACACGCTCACGGGCGGCACCCAGTATGCCCGGGCCGGCTTCATGGCCCGCCAGAGCACCGCCGCCGATGCCGCCTACCTCCACCTCGCCGTCACGAAGCAGGACGGCGTCTACTTCGAGTGGCGGCAGCCCGACGGCACCTACGGCTACGCGTACCTCGCTGACGCCATAGCTCCGGTCTGGCTGCGGCTGACGCGCACAGGCGACACCTACACGGCGTTCACCTCCAGCAATGGCACGACGTGGACCGAGCGGGGATCTCAGGGGGTCCCGATGGGTCGCCGCGTGCAGGCGGGCTTCGCTGTCACCGCCGACGACCCCGCCGGGAGTCTCGCTACCGCGACGTTCTCCAACCTCGTCGTCGAGGGCGACGTGGATGCGGATGGGCTGCCCGTGCCGTGGCGCTCGGCGCAGGTCGGCCCGGCGCAGGGTGGGGAGGAGGCCATCTACAACGGCTCTGCGTTCTCGATCACCGGCGCGGGCGACGTGTGGGGCAACGCCGATGCGTTCCACTGGACGTACCAGTCCATCGAGGGCAACGTCTCCATCCGCGCGCGCCTGACGCGCATCGCGGCCCCGTACGACTGGTCGAAGGCCGGACTGATGGTCCGCGAGTCGCTCGCCCGCGGCTCGGCGCACGCCTTCCTCGCCGCGACGCCGACGCGCGGGACGCACCTCCAGACCCGCGATTCAACGAACGCGATGATGACCTCGCAGGCGCTCACCGCCGACGCGCCGTCCGTTTGGCTGCGCCTCGACCGCGTCGGTAACGTCTTCACGGCCTACGTCTCCGAGGACGGCCAGGCGTGGACGCCGCACGGCAGCGCGACCGTCCGCATGGGACCCGGCGTGCTCGTCGGTCTTGCCTCGACCGCGACCGACGTGGACCGCGCGGGCGTCGTCAGCATCGGCACCTTCGCCGACGTGACCGTGGAGCCGATCACCGACGGGCGGCAGCCGGAGGTCCTGGCCGCTACCGAGGCCACCCCATTCCAACTGCGTGGCGTCTACCCAAACCCGTTCAACCCCACTACGACCGTCGCCTTTCAGATCGACCGAGCCGGCTTCTACGCCGTCGAGGTGTTCAACCTGCTCGGCCAGCGCGTCGTTGCGGACCGCTTCCGCGAGGAGTCGGCCACGGTGCGCGAGGTGCCGCTCGACCTGAGCGAGCACGCGAGCGGGACTTACATCGTGCGCGTGCGCCACGAGGCGACGGGCTACTCCGTGCGCGAGAAGGTCGTGCTGCTGAAGTAGGACGGGCCCACCCCGCCTACCGCCGCCCCGGAGCGACGAGGCGGTCATGGTGCCACTGGGTAGCCTGAGCTGTTCGGTATAGCTGGCTCTAGCGCACTATGGGGGTTGTGGGGAGTGGAGGATCGGGCGTGGGGTGTTTATACGAGTTCTACTCCCCACTACCGACGCCCTCTATGCTGAGAGGTGCCAAGACACCGCGCAACTTGAGGTAGGTAGTAAATCCTCCCGGTGGCAGGAAGCCTCAACCAGTGAGGCGTCTCGGTTTTGCACATCTCCACTGCTGTGGGGAATATTCGCTTGCAGTTAACTGGCTGACCTCCATCGCTGTCTATGTCCCTGCCCCAATCTGGGCCCAACTGGAATCGGAGTTGCCCCCGTTCGCTGCGGCCTGGTGCGCACTTGGGCAGCGTTGTGTGCGCTCAGGAGGTCTCGTTTCGAGGCGAGCGTATTCGGGGGCAGGGCTCGTCGAGAGCTGCTGCGAGAACTGGCATGACACCACACGCAGTGGGTGACTCAAAAAACGCCTCTGTAAACAAGGCGCGACAAAGCTCCGACTTGATAGGGCCCGGCTTTGTTGTTGACAAGTGACATGACGTAAACATCCGTTGCCCTTCCCTCTCCTCTCCTTGCATGCTACACCGCCCCCTCTGCGGAGCGATCCTGTTTACCACGCAGGCATCGCTCCTCCTCGTCTTACTTGGCTGCTTCCTCGTTTCGGCTCAGGCCCAGTTTGGACCGCCGACATTCCCAGAGGGCTTCTCGCTCGAAAACGCTGCTGGCACGGCCACCTTTGTACAGCCCGTTGACCTAGCTGCGACTCCTGACGGACGCCTATTTGTGGTCGAGAAAGGAGGGGTTGTTTTCGTTGTTGAGAACGGGCGCAAGCTGGCTGAACCTTTGCTCGACATTGCCGACGAGGTGCTCAATGCCAATGCGCGAGGCTTAACGGCGCTCGCGCTCGACCCAGACTTTGCCGAAAACGGCCACCTGTACGTCCTCCACGCAGTTGATCCAGAGCCAGGAACCGATGTGGCTGACCGCACCGACGCAATCGGGCGTGTTGTGCGCTACACGATTAGCGCCTCCGACCGCAACCAAGTCGACCCAACCTCTCGCTTCGTGGTGCTCGATGGCATCCCGGCGTGTTCGCCGATCCACACGCCGGACGACCTCCAGTTCGCCTCGGACGGTTCGCTGCTCGTGTCCACGGGGGACTCGGCCCAGGGGCTCAGCCCAGGAGGCCTCTATCCGGACTGCTACGGAGCAGGGCGTCTGTTTCCCGCCAGCGATGCCATAGGCGTATTCCGCGCTCAACGCCTGGAGAGCCTCGCAGGCAAAATTCTCCGGGTCGACCCGGCTACAGGCGAAGGGCTGCCCTCCAACCCCTTCTTCGACGGCGACTCCGCTTCCAATCCGTCACGCGTGTGGGCGTATGGGCTGCGCAACCCCTTCACCTTCCGTCTGCGCCCAGGACGGGCGGCCAGCGAAAGCGAGGGGCCAGGCACCCTCTACATAGGCGACGTGGGGGCACAGAGCTTCGAAGAGATCAACGTCGGGAGGCGCGGCGACAACTTCGGCTGGCCGTGTTTCGAGGGTCCAGCGCTGCAGCCAAGCGTGCAGGCGGGACCGCAGCCACCCACCAACGGCTGCGCGACCTTCACTGCAGCCGACGTGACGCCACCTACCCTCTGGTTTGTGGGCACTGACTCCGTGTCCAACTCCAACCCACCTGGTCTGCGCGGTGACGCCATCATCGTTGGCGATTTCTACTCTGGAACCCGCTATCCCGCGGCCCTGCGTGGGGCACTCTTCCACGCCGACTATGTCAACGGCTGGGTGGGCGTTGCGCGCTTCGACCGCGAGGACCGGCTCGTGGGCCAGGACATCCTCAGCCGCGATTTCGGGGGAGTCGTGAACATGACCTACGACCCCGTCTCTGGCTGGATGTATTTCGTCAACATCTTCACGGGAGAAGTGCTTCGATTGGTCTACGACGGTCCGTTGCCTCCGAGCCCTTCTCCAGGGTCTGGCACGCTTCCAGCACCGTGGCTGGGGCAAGATGTCGGGAAGGTGCTCGTGCAAGGGGGGGCGCGCTTTGACCCCGCGCGCAACGTGCTTCACCTCACAGGTGCAGGCGAGCTAGGTCCGTCGGAGCCGGACGCGTTCTACTTCGTCAGTCGCTCCTTTGACGGTGACCTCGCGTTCACAGCCCGTCTAGATACGCTCGATCAGGTAGGGTCCCCCTATGCGCGAGTGGGGTTGATGGTGCGCGAGAGCACCGACCCCAACGCGGCCTACCTTCAACTCACGGCAACGACGACCAACGGACTCTACTTTGAATGGCGTGACGCCGACGGAACCTATGGGACTGCTTACCTTGACGCCGATGCCCTCCCACGCTGGGTGCGCCTGATCCGGACTGGCGACACGTTCAGCGCAGCCGTTTCATCCGACGGGCGAGTCTGGTCGGGAATCGGTACCCGGTCACAGCGCTTCGAGGGGTCCGTCCTCGGCGGGTTCGCGCTTACGTCCGACGACGTCGCCGATGCAGGGCTGCTCGCATATGCTCGCTTGTCCAACCTCGTGGTGTCGGTCGGGCCAGACGACGCACGGCTTCCGGCCCCCTGGCAGGCTGCCTCGGTCGGAACTACTGGCGGCTATGCCACCTTCGTGGACAACGCATTTGCTGATGGGACCTTCGAAGTCACTGGAGGCGGGGATATCTGGGGGAAGGCAGACGATTTCTACTGGATGTATCAACCCCTCACCGGAGACGGTTCGATACGAGCACGCCTCGACGCTGTCCAGGCAAGGGCCGCTTGGGCAAAGGCGGGGCTGGTGCTCCGCTCCTCCCTGGAGCGCGAGGCTCCAACCGTCTTCTTGGCGGGCACCCCCAGTCGCGGTCTGCACCTCCAGCACCGTGCTGGGCCGGGCCGAGAAATGGTCTCCCAGCAGGTGCTCAACGAGGCGGCACCGCAGTGGCTGCGTCTCGACCGGGTCGGTGAGGTCCTATCCGCATACACCTCCGAGGATGGTGTAGCATGGACGCTGCACTCGAGCCTCACCGTGACGTTGCCTGAAGAGTTGCTGGTAGGGCTCGCGACGACTGCCACCGACCTGGAGGGCGCGGGCGAGTTGAGCCGGGCGACCTTCTCCGATGTACTCGTAGATCTTGAGGGTGGCCCGCAGCCTCATGAGATCGCAGCAACAGACCAGCCACAGTCCTTCCAGCTTGCTGGGATCTACCCGAACCCGTTCAACCCAAGGACTACAGTCAAGTTTGTGGCAAGCATGTCTGGGGACTACCAGCTCGAGGTGTTTGATCTGCTAGGCAGGCAGGTGCACAGCGATCGGTTCCGGGAAGAGTCGGCGATCGAACGCGAGGTGCTGCTCGACCTGAGCGAGCATGCAAGCGGCACCTACATCGTTCGCGTCCTCCACGAAGAGAGCGGATACTCCGTGCGTGAGAAGGTTGTGCTGCTGAAGTAGCGAGCCCACGTTGTCTGCAGACCTACGTTGCGTGCTGCAACGGACTCGTGCACGTCGCCCCAACTGTAGGAAGAAGAGGGTAGGGAGTAGGGCGTCCGGTAGCGTTCCGCCCTACTCCCTACGCCCCACACCCCCCATGCAACGACGCAGCGAGGAGATAATTCGAGTGGGCAGGAACGCCCTGAGGCAGCGTTGAGCCACGGCAGTCTTCGTAGACTGCGCCCGTTTCGTTCTCCTGCCCGTCACTCGATGGCCTCCGTCCACACGCTCACCCGTCCGCAGAAGCTGTACGTCATCTGC
>JBCCRG010000222.1:0-6324 GCA_039208155.1 Bacteroidota bacterium
GAACGCGCTGCCGGGATGCACGCTCGTGCCCGTCGGCGTGGGCGCGCAGAACGAACTCGCGGCGCTCCACTTCTACGACGACCAGGACGCGGGCGTCGGGGCGTCGCTCACGGCGGCCTTCCGCCCGGACGAGGTCGTCCACCGGACGCAGGTGGTGCCCGTCTTCACGCTCGAAGCCGGACTCGCCGCCGCGGGCGTAGACCGCGTGGGCGTGCTGAAGGTGGACGCGGAGGGCCTGGAGGTGGACATCCTCGAAGCGGCGCAGGCGTTCTTGGAAGCACAGCGCCCGGCGGTTCTTGTGGAGATTCTCCCCGCCTACTCCGCCGACCACCGCTTCCGCGTTGAGCGCCAAGACCGGCTCGTGGCGCTGCTGCACGCGCTGGCGTACACGCTCTACCAGGTCGTCCTGCACGACGACAACAGCCTGCGCGGCGTCCGGCAGATCGACGCCATCGAGGTGCACGCCGACCCGCGCCGCACCGACTACGTGGCGCTGCCCGACGGCGATGCCACGCTGGAAGCAGTGCGGCTGAGGTGACGCGCCAGGTACGCGGACCGGTACGCGTCTTGCACACCGCCGCACGGTCCGTGTACGTTTCCTCCGCACCGCCTGCCGCTCCCGCCGTCCCACCTCGCGCCGCTGCCCCTCGCTACGTCCGCTCGATTCCGCACCCGACCCGCTGAGGGCTTTTCCCATTCAGGGCATGGCGTCCCGGCTCTGCTGGCTGTTCCTCCTCTCGCTTCTGTGCGCGGCGCCCAGCGCGGCGCAAGAGGTCATACGCGGCGACCTGGGCGCGATCCGGGACACGCTCATTCTCAGCGAGCCCGACATGACGCTCGCGCTCCGGCCCGGCATCGTTCCGGGCTCGGTGCAACTCACCCTCGACGGCGTCCCGCTCGATAGCGCGGCCTACCGCCTCGACGTCGCGACGGGCGCGCTCGTGCTCGACCTCGGCTACACGCCCAACCCCGGCGCGCGGCTTGTGGCGGTCTACCGGACGCTGCCCTTCACGCTCGACCCGCTCTACGCCCGCCGCCGCATCGTTGTGGAGGCGGACAGCGGGGACGCGAGGGCGGGGCCCGTACGCATCGTCGAGGCGGAGCGAACCGGCGGCGAGCCCGTCTTCGCCGAGAGCCGGCTGCGGCGGCGCGGCTCGATCTCGCGCGGCGTCACGGCGGGCAGCAACCGCGACGTGTCCGTCGAGTCGGGGCTGCGGATGGAGCTCCAGGGCGAGATCGCCGACGGCGTGCGCGTGCAGGCCGTCCTCACCGATGAGAACACGCCGATCCAGCCCGAGGGCACCACGCAGCGGCTGAGCGAGCTCGACCGCGTCTACATCCAGCTCGACACCGATCGAGGCCAGGCACGGCTCGGCGACGTGGATCTCGCATTCTCCGGCACCGAGTTCGCCACGTTCCGGCGTCGGCTCCAGGGCGCAGCGCTCTCCGCGAAGGTGCCCGGCGCGTTCGGCGGCGCGTT
Organism: Bacteroidota bacterium; assembly: GCA_039208155.1. Lineage (GTDB taxonomy): Bacteria > Bacteroidota > Rhodothermia > Rhodothermales > Rubricoccaceae > JBCBEX01. Next base: position 1,481 of record JBCCRG010000222.1, read on the forward strand.
CGCGGGGGCCGATGTGACCGTGGCCGGAGCCGTCACGCGGGGGCTCTTCCAGTCGCAGGACCTCGTCGCCATTGAGGGCGTGCAGGGGCCGTACCGCCTCTCCGGGCGCGAGGGCGAGGCGTTCATCATCGTCATCGCCGGGAGCGAGCGCGTCTACCTCGACGGGCGACTGCTCACGCGCGGCGAGGCCAACGACTACGTCATCGACTACGCGACGGGCGAGGTCACCTTCACGCCGCGCACGCTCATCACCACGGAGCGCCGGCTCACGGTCGATTTCGAGTACACGACCACCGAGTTCGCGCGCACGCTCATCGGAGCGGAAGCAGAGATGCGCTTTGGGCAGACCGGACGCGGACTGCGCGCCAAGCCCCGCGCGACGCTCGGCGTGACGGTCCTGCGCGAGGCCGACGGCGCGGCGTTCGGCGACGAACTCGGGCTCACCGAGGCGGATCTCGACAGCATCGCCATCGCGGGCGACGCCGACCTCTTCATCTCCGGCGCGACGCCCGTGCCGTTCGAGGAGGACGAGAACTTCGCGCTCTACGCCCAGCAGGACACGACCTTCAACGGGCAGACGATCCCCATCTTCGTCCCCGCGCGGCCCGGCGACAGTCCCGTCTTCCGCGTCCGCTTCACGCGCGTCGCGCCCGGCGCGGGCGACTACCGCCGCAGCAACCAGGGCATCAGCGGCATCCTCTTCGAGTGGGTCGGGACGGGCGGCGACTACGTCCCGCTGCGCCGCCTCCCGAAGCCCGAGTCGCAGCGGCTCGTAGACCTCACGGGCCGCGTGACCGTCGTGCCCGGCATCCAGGTGTTCGGGGAGTGGGCAGGCTCCGCGCGCGACCTCAACACGCTCTCCGATGTGGACGACGGCGACAACGACGGGCAGGCCTACGTTGCCGGGCTGCGCCTCGACTCGCTCTCCGTGGGCTTCGGAGCCGTCTCCGGTAGCGTGCAGCGGCGGCTGCGGCAGGCGCGCTTCGAGACGTTCGACCGCGTGCGCGCCGTCGAGTTCAACCGGACGTGGAACCTCGGCCGCACCGGGAGTGCCGTCGCGGGCCTCGACTCGCTGCGGGAAGTCGCGACGGAGGCCGCGCTGCGGTGGGCCATCAACAACGGACAGGGTGGCGGAGGGTACGTCCAGGGCGAGGTCGGCTGGCTCGACCTGGGCGGGGGGACGGCGACGACCTCGACGTTCGGCAGCCGTCGCCAGGCCATCGAAGCAGGCTGGGGGCGCCCGGGCGCGCTGCGGCTCCGCTACCGCCTCGACCGCGCCGCGAGCGAGGACGACGGGCTGTTGGCTTCGAGTGGCTTCGCCTCGAACTCGATCACGAATCCAACTCGGTCCAATGCTGAGCGCTGCTCGGCTCCCCCCGTTCTCGCTACGCTCGAACTGTCCCCCTCGCCTGCGAGGGGGACAGCTTCGACCGCTGTCCAGGCGTGTCGAAGCGGGGGGAGCGGGTTAGCTACAACGGCTGCAGCACGCGAGGACGGCGTCTTCCTGCGGCAGAGCGCGGAAGCGGCCCTCCCGTTTCTGCAGAACCGGCTGACGCCCTCCGTGGCCGTCGAGCAAGAGCGGCGGTCGCAGGAGGTCGCGCGGCTTGGGCAGACCACCGCCGACAGCCTCCGCGCCGAGTCCTTCGCCTTCCTCGCCGTCCGACCCGGTCTCGCGTGGACGACGCCGCGCCTCTCGGCTTCGGCGTCCATTGAGTTTCGCCAGGAGGAAGAGCCGCTGGCGGGTGCGTTCGCCGAGAGCGCTACGGGCCGGACGCTCGCGGTGGAGGGGAGCTACCGCCCGAGCAGCGTCTTCCAGACCGACGCCCGCGTGAGTGCCCGCCGCCGCTCGTTCACGGACGCCTTCCGCGAGGCGGGCCGCGCCGACACGGATGCCCTGGCTGTCCGCTGGACCACGCGTGCCACGCCGCTGCGCCGCGCCATCGCGTTCAGCAGCACCTACGAAGCCCTCACCGAGCGCACCGCCATCGCGCAGGAGACCTACGTGCTCGTCGGGCCCGAACTGGGCGAGTTCGTGTGGGAGGACGCCAACGGCGACGGCGTCCCGCAGGTGGACGAGTTCCGCCCCGAGGTGACGCCGCTCGAAGGCACCTACGTACTCACGTTCGTCCCCGGCGACGACCTCGTGCCGACCATCGGCGTGCGCGCGCAGGCGCGCCTCGGCTTCGAACCGGAGCGCCTCATCCCGCGCGAAGCCCCCGGCTGGCTGCGCGCCCTCCGCGCCGTCTCGACGCAGACCACCGTGGACGTGCAGGAGCGCTCGACGAGCCGCGACCTCGCAGGCGTCTATCTCCTTGACCCCGGCGACCTCCAGACCGAGAACACGCTCCAGGGCCGCTTCCGGCTCGTGCAGGACGTAACGCTCTTCCCCGGCCAGCCGCGCTACGGCCTCCGCCTCACCGGCACCGCGCTCACGCGCACGAGCCAGCTCGCCGCCGGGCGCGAGCGGGGCCGCCTCCGTAGCCTCCGCGCCGACGCCCGCCTCCGCCTCCTCGACCCGCTCGAATTGCGCCTCGACCTCGGCACGGAGCGCGACGCGAGCACCAGCGACGCGTTCTCGTCACGCAGCTACGACATCCGCAGCCGCTCCGCCGAGCCGACGCTCGCCTGGACGCCGTCGCCCGCCGTGACCCTCTCTGGCGGCGTCGCCTACGGCCGCAAGGAAAACCGCACCGCCATCGAAGGGCAAGCCACCGGCGCGACGGTGTTTCGACTCCCTGTGGACGCCCGCTTCGCCATCGCGCGACGGCTGCAGCTCACCGCCCGCGCCGAACGCTCGAACGTAGCCGTGGAGGGCGGCAGCGCGACGGGCCTCGCGGCGTTCGAGCTCACCGACGGGCGCGGGGCGGGCACGTCGTACCTGTGGGGCGGGACGCTGCAGTACACCATCAACGCCTTCCTGCGCGCCTCGGCCACCTACGACGGCCGCGCCCCCGCTGAGGCCCCGACGCTGCACACCGTCCGGATGCAGGTGACCGCGGTGTTCTGACAGGCTGCCGCAGCAACGCGCGTTCGTCTTAGCGTCGGGTTGTAGGTCACCGATGCCGCTCGTCTCGTGGCTACAAGGATGCGGGTTGCCCAGGTACAATCATATCAGAATAAGTTGACCATATCCATTAATAGGTCTACTATGTAGGCCCCTTTGAACGTGCTGCACGCGCTTCGGGACACGACGCAGCCCCAAGCCGAGGCACCCCGTCCCTCTTCCTTTGCACCAATCCTGCAGGTTCCTATGCAGTCCATGCCCCAGCACCCCAACACGCTCCCCGACACCGTCACGACGGAGATCATCGCCACGGACGACGCGGGGCGGGCCCGCGCGCAGCGCATCCTTGCCCTCTACGAACTCATCTCCACCAACCCCACCCTGGACGGCATACGGGACTACATTGCGGACGACTACGTCCAGCACAGCCCCATGCTGCCCGACGGCCCCGTGGGCGTCTCGATGTTCTTCCAGGCCGTCGTGGCGCAGTACCCCGCCCGCATCGATGTGCACCGGATCATGGTGATCGGCGACTGGGCGATGGCGCACGTCAACTTCCGCAACCTGAACACCGACGACCCCGAGGACCTGGGGATGGCGGGCGTAGACATCTACACGTTCGGGCCCGACGGCAAGCTCACGGAGCACTGGGACGCCGTCCAGCAGGTGCCAGCAACCTCGACCAACCCGAACGGCATGTTCCTCAAGGTGCGCGGCTAGGCAGCCTCGTGCATCGCGCCGTGCTTGCTCGAACTAACCCAGCGGTTCCGGCTCCTCACAGCTTGGCGAGGAGGTCGGCGAACTGCTTGCGCTCGGTCGGCGAGAGCGGGAGAAGCAGGTCGGCGATGATCCCCTCCATGATGCGGAGGATCTCGGCGACGAAAACGTGGCCCTTCGGGGTGAGCGTCAGCACCGTGATGCGGCCATCGTGCTCGTCGCGGTGCTTCTCGATCAGCCCACTCGCTTCGAGCTTCTTGATGACCCGCGTCATCTGCGAGCCGTCCCGGTAGAGTTGGTCGACGAGGCGCTGGATGGGGGCGGGCTCGATCCGCGACAGCACCGTGAGGATGATGCACCCGAGTGGCCCGATCCGATCCACGTCGATCTCGGGGATGCGGCGATGCATGCTCCCGTCGATGCGCCGCATGATCCGGTCGATATGGTGAACCATTTCATGGTATGCTGCCATCGCATGTACGCATTTACTTGTCGAAGCCTGGCCTCCCGGCGAACGAGCACCGCTGGTTTGTTGATTGCGAACCAGCGCGTTCGAACCTGAAAGCTAGTGTCGTGATCCCTGCGGGGGGGATCGCGCCGGAATGGCGGGAGCGGGGTTCGGCTACTGCACGCTGGCCGTCTTGCTTCGAGCGACGTGTCCGCACCCCCCACAGAGCGTATCGTTGTTCGGCGCGGTACCTCTTCAGGTACCGGGTCACCGGATGCTGTCACGGCACCCCCTGCATTAACGCGCCTACCACCACTCGACTCTCTCCATGCTTAACCGGTTCTATGCGCTCTCGTTGGTCCTCTGCCTCGCTGGCTGCATGAGCGATGCGGGCCTTCGCGTGAGACTCAGCGACGACTCCTACCCCGCTGCGGCGGAATGGAAAGACCTGCCTGAATCCGTCCAAGCTCGGTACATCGCGATGGCCAACGAAGCTGACCCCGATCAGCGGCTAGACAGACCTCCCTATCCGGTTGTAGGATCGGGCGACGAGTGGAACTCTTATAGATTGGTGTGGGCCGAGGCCGAACGGAGGCCGTGAGCGCCGATCAGACCGAATGTCCACACACCCTAGACTAGCCCTATCGTTTGCATGCATCGCCGAGCCCTGCTTCA
>JBCCRG010000223.1:0-6309 GCA_039208155.1 Bacteroidota bacterium
GAGGCTGGGGATGCCGTCGCGCAGCGCCTCGACGAGGTTGACCCGGTTCCAGCCGTGGAAGTTGGGCGGCTTCACCACGGTCGTCCGGTCCCACGTGATCGACCCGGGGGATCCGAGGCCGACGCCCGCGAGCGTACCGTCTTCGGGCAGCTTCTCGAGTACCTGTCCCACCGCATCGATGATGCGCCCGACGACAGCGTCAGGCCCCTTCATCGCGTTGGTCTCCGACGTGGCACGGCTCACGATGCCTTGCGCCTTCTCGACGAGGCCGACCTTGATGGTCGTGCCGCCAAGGTCGACGCCGATGGCGTGGGTAGCAGCCATGTCAGGAGCAGGGTAGAAGGGGCAGGGGAGCGGCGGGGTCAGTCGGCGGGGGCGAGGCGGTAGACCGTTTCACCAGGGCGCCGCATGCCATACTCCTCCCGCGCCAGGCGCTCGATGGTGGTGTCGGAGAGCGACGCACCCAGCTCTGCCTCCAGCCGCTCGATGTCCGCGACCAGCGCTGCGTTGTCGGCTCGCAGAGCGCGCTGCTCCAGCATGTAATCGGCGCGCCGGAGGAGGCTGTGGGAGTCGAAGAAGGCGACCCATACCAGCAGAGCGGCCGCGCCGGTCAGGAGCAGACGGCGGCGTAGCCGAGGAGCGCGCAGAAAAGCAGGGCGGGACGGAGGCATGGAAGAGATCAGGCTAGCAGCGCGTCAACTTACGGCGTAGGGGGCGCTCACGCCACGATGGGCGCGCCGCAGCACCGAGCTAGAGGCGGAAGGCGTCGAGGCCGGGGTAGCGCGCCGCGTCGCCAAGCTGCTGCTCGATACGGAGGAGCTGGTTGTACTTCGCCGTGCGGTCGGAGCGGCTTGCGGAGCCCGTCTTGATCTGGCCAGCGCCCGTCGCCACGGCGAGGTCAGCGATGGTCGTGTCCTCGGTCTCCCCGGAGCGGTGGCTGATCACCGAGGCGTACATATGCTTGTGCGCCAGCTCGATGGCTTCGAGCGTCTCGGTGAGCGTGCCGATCTGGTTGACCTTGATCAGGATCGCGTTGGCCGCGCCGTCGTCGATGCCGCGGGCCAGGCGGGCCGAGTTGGTCACGAAGAGGTCGTCGCCCACGAGCTGCACGTCGTCGCCGATGCGCTCCGTGAGGGCCGTCCAGCCCCCCCAGTCGTTCTCGTCCATCGCGTCCTCGATGGAAACGATGGGGTACTTCGCGGCCCAGGCCGCCCAGTAGTCGACCATCTCCTCACTAGTCTTCGGGTTCTCAGGGTCGCTCTTCCAGAAGAGGTAGTGCCCGGCGTGCTCGCCCTCGGTCTGGTACATCTCGGCCGAGGCCGGATCGAGGGCGATGGCGAGGTCGCCGCCGGGGGCATAGCCTGCTTTCTCGATGGCCTCAAGGATGACTTCGATGGCCTCCTCGTTCGAGCCCAGGTTAGGTGCAAAGCCGCCCTCGTCGCCGACGGCGGTGCCGTAGCCCTTGCCCTGGAGGACTTTCTTGAGGTGGTGGAACACCTCGACGCCCATGCGCAGGCCCTCCGAGAACGTGGCCGCCCCCACGGGCATCACCATGAATTCCTGCATGTCCACGCTGTTGTCGGCGTGACGCCCGCCGTTGATGATGTTCATCATCGGCACGGGCAGCGTGCGCGCGCTGGGACCGCCGAGGTAGCGGTAGAGCGGCATCCGCGCCGTCGCGGCGGCAGCCTTGGCCACAGCAAGGGAGACGCCGAGGAGCGCGTTTGCGCCGAGGCGCCCCTTGTTCGCGGTACCGTCGAGGTCGAGCATCGCGCGGTCGATGGTGGTCTGCTCGAACACGCTCAGGCCCTGCAACTCCGGCGCGATCACGTCGGTGACGTTCTCCACGGCTTGCAGCACCCCTTTGCCTAGAAAGCGCTCCCCGTCGCCATCGCGCAGTTCCACGGCTTCGTGCTCGCCGGTGGAGGCCCCGCTGGGCACGGCTGCGCGGCCGAGATAGCCTTCGTCCGTGACCACGTCGACCTCGACGGTGGGGTTGCCGCGGCTGTCGAGGATCTGGCGGGCGGAAATGGACTGGATGCGGGCCATGGAGGCAGGGGGCTGGAGCGGGGGAAACGATCCACGAAAATACGGCGCGGCGCGGTTCGACGGCGCGGCGCGGGTGGGTAGGGCGCGTCGTTCGCGTGTTCCATGTGCGCAAGGTGTTCGGAAAGTGCCTGGCACGCGTTAAGCCTAGGCCGTACTATCCGATATACGAGTCCCTGTGCTCCGGGACCGCCTTGCGCGCCCGCAGCGACCCTGTCCTGCAACGGGATGTCCTGTACCAAGCCACCTGTACCGTAGACCTCATGTCCGCTCGCCCGCGCCGACGCCTCCTCGCCTTCCTCGTTGCCTTCGCGCTTGCGCTCCCGTTCGCGGCATGCGATGTCTCGAATCCGACAGACACCCCCGCCCCGACGAACCCGGGCAACCCAGGTGGTGAGAACGAAGGCGGGGAGAATCCTGGTGAGGAAAACGAAGGCGGGGAGAACGAGGGCGAAGAGGAGGAAGAGAACCAGGATCCCCCCGACGAGGGCGATTTGGGCGGCCTCTTCCGCGTCAACGTCGAGCCTACGAGCGCGCTGCTCGGTGGCGTGACGGCTTCGTTCACGGGGTCGGCCGTCTTCTACGTCGAGAGCGACTCGGAGCGCTTCGTGATCGCGTTGGCCAGCAACGACGTGCTGAACACGGCGTACCCGTTCGAGTTTGTGGTCTTCTCGACGCCCGACGGCCTCCCGGATGTAGGAACCTATCCCCTCACGCTCGACCTGGAGTCGTCCTTCATGGGCGGCTATGCGGAGGTGCGCGGGACAGACCTGATCGACATCCAACTGCCCATCTCGGACGAGGTGTATCGCCTGCCGCCGAGCGCCATCCTCCAGACGTTCACTGGCGAGCTGGTCATCACGTCGAGCACAGCTGAGCGCCTCGAAGGAACGCTGAGCTTCCAGGGCTTCCCCATCGACACAGAGGCCCCGCCGCTCTTCGTCCGAGGCGAGTCCCGTGCGACGGGCTTCTTCGAAGCAATCTTGGTCGACGAAGAGGACGCACCCGAGGTGGACCTGGATCTTTATCTGCCGGAAGACTTCGAGATGCCGTAGCGTGCCACCGGATTGGTGCAGGCCGCAGCGCGTCCTACGTCGAAGCGGAGCGTTTGAGGAGCGCCGCGAGCCGCTCCAGGCTGTCGGCCTCCCGCTCGGCCGCCTCCACGCCGCACTGAAAGATGGTCTCCTTCTCGACCGAGAACGACAGCGTGCTCATGCCCGTCACGCGCGGCGTGATGAGGAGGTCCGGCGGATACGTCTGGATGCGGTAGCCCTCGATCTCGGCGAAGAGGATCTCCATCGACCGTTCGAGGACCTGGAGCGCGTTGGGGAGGTCGCTGCTCGCGAACCGGAAGCGGCTGCGCAGACGCCCCACCCATTGGTCGAGACCTACGCGGCGCTCGACGTCCGAGGTCTCCCCCGTAGTCGGGTCGCCAGGGCCGTCACCAGCGCCATCGGACGATCCGTCTCCTGACTCGAGCGCGGACTGGTTCGACAGCGTAGAGAAGGACCGCAGAGCCGGGGAGAGGGCCCCGACGCGTTTGTGCATCTGCACGCCGACCGTGAACGTCGCGCCGTGCGTCACCAGCGCCGAGATGGGAAGGTTGTTGCGGAGGCCGCCGTCTACCAACAGTCGGCCTTGATGCCGCACGGGGGCAAAGTAGCCTGGCATAGCACACGAGGCGAGAAGCGCCTCCACGACGGGCCCGGACGAGAGGAGCACCTCCTGGCCCGTGTGCAGGTCCGTGGCCGAGACGTAGAGCGGCCGTTCGAGGTCGGCGAACGTGATGTCCCCGAGGTGGTCGCGCAGGTAGTCGCCGAACTCCGACGTGGAGAGGAGGCCATGGCGGTCGAACCGGTAGCCGAAGAGCGCGCGCGTCTTCTGCGCGCGCATAAACCCCGCGATCTCGTCGGGGTCGTACCCGGCGGCGAGATAGGCCGCGGTGACAGCGCCTGCGGAGCAGCCTGCTAGCACGTCCGGCGCGAGCCCATAGCGCTCCAGTACCGACACGACGCCCACGTGCGCCCAGCCTTTCATGCCGCCTCCGCCGAACGCCAGGCCCAGTGTCGGCGTGGGAATCGAGGTCGAGGAATCAGACACAGCCGGTCGGGTGGACGATGAAGGATAGGTGGGAACCGGGCCCAGGCCGTCGGCGCGGTTGCCCTCCGATTGACCCGACGCGTAGATTTATATGCTTTCCCACTGCTGCAAACCTGCTCAAAATACCCCGGAGTCGCGCCGCCAGCACGTGACAACGAGCCGGGGTTTCAGCCGTTTGCCTCGCCCTGATCTGTGTCTATGCGTATCCTATACGTCGCTAGCGAAGTCGCCCCGTTTTCCGAAACCACCGAGGGGGCACAGCTCGTGCGCGTGTTGCCAGAGCGCCTCCAGGAGGCGGGCGACTACGAGACGCGCATCCTGATGCCGCGCTACGGCGTCGTGTCGGAGCGCCGCAACCGGCTCCACGAGGTCATCCGCCTCTCCGGCGAAGACATCCCCGTGGGGACTGACTCGGACACACTCCGGGTAAAGGTCGCTTCCATCCCAGGCATCCGCATCCAGGTGTACTTCATGGACAGCGTGAAGTACTTCAAGAAGAAGGGCATCTACAAGGGCAAGAAGGACGGCAAGGTCTTCACCGACAATATCGAGCGGGCCCTCTACTTCGCCCGCGCCACCTTTGCCACAGTCCGGAAGCTCGGCTGGCAGCCCGACATCGTCCACGCCGTCGGCTGGGTCGCGGCCTTCGCGCCGCTGCTGATGAAGCACGAGTTGCAAGAGGACCCACTCTTCGCCGAGGCCAAGAGCGTCTTTACGCCCGATGACACCGAGCACGCGTTCACGCTCGAATCAGATGTGATCGAACGCCTCGCCGTCGCTGGGCTGGAGGGCTACGGCGGGCAGGACCTCCGCGCGCTCGGCCTTGCCGCCGCCGATGCCGTGGCCTACGCAGACGGCACCGAAGGCGACCGCGACGGCGTCACGCTCGCGAGCGACCCGGAAGAGCTCACGCAGCAGGCTATCGCCCTCTACACCCAACTCCAGGGCACGACGGTCGCCTCCTAGCCTGCCTGATGAAACCACCCCCCGCACCGACCTCGCCCCACCCGGCGGGGTCGTTCTACGTCCGGGCACTTCGCGGGGAGGCGGGCCCCCAGGCATACGATCCCGCCCGCCGCGCGCGTTGCTGCTCCGGCCCGTGACCGCCCAGACGATACCAGCCCAAACGCCCTGCTCCTGTTGCGCCGCCCTGCTCCCGTCGCATCACGGCATCGTTCCTCATCGCATCGACCACCGCCTCGCCTCTCTCTGATTCATGACTCGTATCTCCCTGCTGCGACGCTGCTGTGCCGGATGGGCGTGTGCGCTTCTGCTCACCCTCGCGGCTTGCGACAACCCGTCCAGCGCCGGGCTCGACCTCATCGGTGAAGATGGCGGTGTGCCGGTGGCCGTCATCGAACCAGCCGTGGTGGTCGTGCCCGACACGCTGAGCGAGGTGACGGGCGGCTTCGCGGCCGTAGCCAACCCCACGGCCGCGCGCGTGCTGGCCGGGGAGGCGCGCGATCCGCTCTTCGGCACGGTCACGACCGATGCGTTCCTCGACTTCGTACGCCCTACGTCTGTCCCGGACGGCTTCACGGAGAGTACCCCCTCGCGGCTGGTGCTCGAACTGCCCATTGACTACGTTTACGGGGATTCCGCCGCCGTGACCCGCTTCGATGTCTACGAGATTCCTGCAGATTGGGAGCCGGTCGGCGCGCGGCCCGACACGACGTTTATCGATTTCGCCAGCACGACGCCCTTCGCGTCGTTCGATCTCGGGCGAAGCGACACCACGGCCACGTTTGAGCTGCCCAGCGCGTGGATCACGGAGAAGGGCGAAACGCTGACCTCCGACACGTTCGAGTCCGCGTTTCACGGGTTCGTGCTGCGGGCGAGCGGAGACGGGGAGGGGTACACCGGGCCCGGCGGCGTGCGTGGGTTCGATGCGCCGAGCATCCGGCTGGCCGTGACCGTGGCCGACACGACGATCCGCTATGCCGCCAACGAAGTCTTCACCCGTATCGCGTGGGACGATGCCCCGTCGCGCACCGACGACCTCGCGGTTGCCCGCGATGGTGCCCAGGAGTCGATCAGCGTCGAGTTTGACTACGGCACGAACGTACGCCAGCGGCCGCTCAGCAGCGCCGAGTTCCGCCTGAAGCTCGACGAGATGCTCACCGACATGCCCGTGAACGGCGTCGAGTTCGTCCGGCCTCGCCC
>JBCCRG010000224.1:0-6290 GCA_039208155.1 Bacteroidota bacterium
CGTGACCGGCAGGTCCACCTCACGCGCGATCTCGACCGGCCCTACCAGGACATCGTCGGCGAGAGCGACCCCATGCAGGCCGTCTTCGCGACCATCGACAAGGTGGCGGCGACCGACGCAAACGTGCTCATCCTCGGCGAGAACGGGACGGGCAAGGAACTCGTCGCGCGGGCCATTCACCGCCGCTCCCGCCGCGCCGACGAGATCTTCGTGGCCGTCGACCTCGGCGCGCTCACGGAGAGCCTGTTCGAGAGCGAGCTCTTCGGCTACACGAAGGGCGCGTTCACCGGCGCCAACGCGGATCGTGCGGGCCGCTTCGAGGTGGCCTCGGGTGGGACGCTCTTCCTCGACGAGATCGGCAACATCGGCGCAGCGCAGCAGGCGAAGCTGCTCACGGTGCTCCAGCGCCGCGAGGTGACGCGCGTCGGGGCCCCCACGCCCGTCGCGGTGGACGTGCGCCTCGTGTCAGCCACCAACGCGCCGCTCTATGAACGCGTCAGCGAGGGCGCATTCCGGCAGGACCTCCTCTACCGCATCAACACGGTCGAGATCGTGCTCCCGCCGCTGCGCGAGCGCGGGGACGACATCGACCTGCTCGCCGAGCACTTTCTGAAGCTCTACGCGCAGAAGTACGACAAGCCCGTGCGCGACATCGCCGCGAGCGCGCGCAACAAGCTGCGCGGCTACCGCTGGCCCGGCAACGTCCGCGAACTCCAGCACACGATGGAGCGCGCCGTCATCCTCGCCGACGGCTCCACCGTCAAGCCCGACGTGCTCGACTTCACCGCGCCGCCCGACCTGAGCAAGGACCGCCTCGCGCTCGACAGCCTGGACCTCGAAGAGATCGAGCGCACCGTGATCCGCAAGGCCCTCTCGAAGCACGGCGGCAACATCTCCCGCGCCGCCGACGACCTCGGCCTCACCCGCAAGTCGCTCTACCGACGGATCGAGAAGTACGGGCTGTGAGCGCTGATTACAATGCCTGAGCAGTTCTTCGGAATGGCTGCGGCGGCGCTTGCCTCCACGCTACTCTACACAGGATTCGCAGTTCGCTTCCCTCCTCCTCTTTCGCTGGATCAGGAGACCGTTCGGCTACTCCGACGCCACATGCTTCCGGTCCATGCGCTCGGACTTGGGTTGTCCTTGATCGCAGGCTTAGGGATCGGGTGGATCATATACCAGCTTGGACCAACGGACGCGGTGCGCGAGCTAGCAGCAGTAGCCTGCGGCTTGGCGGGGATGATGCTTGCCGCCGATCTATGGTTCTTAGCACTGCTCCGTTTCAAGGGTACCGCTTGGTGGCGGGGGTACCGTGCCTTTCTAAGCCAGCAGCATGGATTCGATTACTTCTCCGCGTATCGAGTAGTCCACACACTGGTCTCTGTTGCCGTCGTTGGACTGCTTCTAACTGTATGGCTGTCATGAGTGGAAGAGCTCAGTCGAACAGCCGGTCTATGTCGCGCTTGCCGTGGAGGATACGGAGCACGCTGATGCCGTCGGGCACGGGGAGGTAGAACACGAGGTACGGCCCGACGATTACGCGGCGGAGGTACGTAAGCAGGTGGTCTTGCCGCTGACCGCTGTGTGGGAACAGCGCTGCGAGTTCGCACCGTGCCCGGATCGCATCAATCATGCGATCGGCCGCTGCGACATCCTCCCGGGCGATGAAGTACCAGATGTCGTCCAGGTCCTTCGTTGCCCGTGGGTGAAACGCACACGTCGCCATACCTAGCCTTGCTGTTCGGCGTCCAGGCGGGCCCGTGCCTGTGCCTTGAAGGCGTCCCAATCCATCGGCTCGGCGGGGCCACTGTCCAGTCCCTCCTGAATCATTGCGCGTAGTCGCTCGACCTGCTGAGGCGGCAGATTGTCGATCCGGCGTTCCACGTCGCGAATGTGCTCGGCCTCAACGCGGTAGTGGGCCGCTAGGGCTTCCTGCTGCTCCGGCGGAAACGAACGGAGCACGTCCACCAGCTTTTCGACTTCACTCTGGAGTTCTGTGACGGACATGGGGTTGTGGTTTGGCTGGATCGAACAACGTACGGCGTCCTACCGGGATCCGCGTGAGCCCTTGGTATCTTTCCCCATGCGATTTACTCTACTGACTTTACTTGTCCTCCTCACCCTGTCCCCCGCAGTCGTCGCGCAGCCGGTGGAGATCGCGGTGACGGACGAGGCGGTGCGGACGATCCCGGCGGACTACTACGGCATCCAATACCACCGCAACACCTACAACGCGCCCGTGGCGCTCGCCAAGCTGGAGCAGTTGCCCTTCACGAGCGTGCGCATCTGGGCCTACCCGCGCCTCTTCAACCCCGCGCCGGACGTGTGGGACTGGAGTGCCCTCGACCGGGAGATCGGCGAGGTCGTCGCGGCGGGCTATGCGCCCATCGTGTGCCTCTTCCAGGGCGAGGACTGGCGCACGAGCACGGCCGACGACCCGTGGTGGAACGACGCCAGCCAGCACGCCGCCTGGACGGAGGCCGCCCGCGCCCTCGCCGCGCGCTACGCCGACGACGTGGACACGTGGATCCTCTACGACGAGATCAACTACCTCCACCCCGACCGGCCATACTACTTCCCCCTCAACCTCTCGGCGACGCTCTACCTCGACGCCGCCCGCGCCATCCGCGACGCGGATCTGAGCTCCGTCATCGGCGGGCCGTCGGGCTTCTCCGGGTGGGAGAATGGCTACTGGGCCGCGCGCGTCCTGTCGTTCACTGACGGCCCCGCGCTGCTCGACTTCGTCTCGTCGAACCTCTTCCTCTCGTGGAACGGCGACGACAGCGATGCCACGATCATGGGTCGCACGATCTGGTACGAGGAGGCCCCGCTCAAAATCCGCACGCAGACCGCCGCGCACCCCGACCTCCGGCTGATGCTCGACGCCTACAACGTCTCCGCGCTCTGGACCGACGACGGCACGCCGACGGGCAACCTGTGGACCGATCCGCGCAACGTGGACACCTTCGGCGGGGTCGTGCAGACGGCGGCGCTGCTGCACGCGGCGCAGGGCGGCTTCGATATCACGCTGCGGTGGGAGACGCTCGGCGGCTTCGGCGTGCTGCGGTGGTACCCGGCGTTCGAGGAGCGTGCGCCGTACTACGCCTGGCAGCTCCTCGCCGGGCCGGGCCGACTCATGCCCGGCAGTACGATCCTGCGGACCACGACGACAGCCACACCGCTGACCGACCTCCCGCACCACTCCGGGATGAACGTCCACGGCTACGACGTGCAGCCCTTCGCCGTGGAGGATGAGACCGGTGTGAGTATCGTGCTGCTCAACAAGACTGCTGAGGCACAGCCCGTCGCGATCACACGGCCAGCTGGGATGGCTGGGCACACGCTCTACCGCTTCGAGGAAGGGCGCCACGCCGAGGCGACGACACCGCTCGCCGAGGGCAATGCGGCGACGCTCGCCCTCACGCTACCCGCCACGAGCGTGACCGTCGTGCGCTACGCCGCCGCCACAGGCACCGCCTCCGAGACGACGCCCGAACGCATCCGTCCGCGCCTGACCGTCGCGCCCAACCCGAGTACGGGGCCGGTGACGCTCCAGGTGACGCTCGCCGAGCCCGCGCCGATACGCCTCGATGTGCGCTCAGCGCTCGGGCGACGCGTCGCGACGCTAGCCGACGAGGTGCGCGGCACAGGAACGCACACGCTCCCGCTCGACACGCGAGACTGGGCGGCGGGCGTCTACTGGGCGCGGCTCTGCATCGCAGCCGACTGCAGCGTGCGCGCGTTCACCGTCGTCCGCTGAGCCCGGCCTTGGCTCAGCGCAAGCCCCCGGCTCGGTAGGACAGGCCGACCGACAGGCTGAGCGGCACGAGCGATGCGTCCTCGTCGAGCACGAGGCCCGTGCGCAGCTTGATGGGCAGCGCAAGCCGCGGCGTGAGCCCGATGGGCAGGCCCACCGCGAGCGTAGCCCCGAGGTTGGTGAATCCGTCGAAGAAGTAGGGGCCCGCCCCTGCCTCGACGAAGGCGCGCCCACCGACAGGGAGCCGCGCGACAGCGTGGACACGCGTGGCCTCCACATCGCGCCCCCGGATCACGGTGAAGAACGGGTCGGGGATACGCACCTCGTAGTAGAAGAAGTAGTCGTACCCCACCTCCAGCCCGAGTTGCGCGGCCCCCACTTGCAACGCGAAGAGTTGGGCATAGACCGGCACGGCGAACTGATCCCAGTTCACCGCCGTCCCCTGCGACCACCCGTCGACGTCTACGGCGGTATACCCGACCCCGCCGTGCACCTCGATGGTGACTTGCGCGCGTGCCGCGAAGGGCATGATGAGAACCAGCGAGAGGAGCGCTACCGCGAACGTGGCGCGGCGGAAAATCGAGGAAGACATAGCGGGTCAACGAGCGGCCGTGAGCGAAACGGACAGGGCATTCGGCTTACGGGTGAGTGTGACCATAGTAAGGATGTACGGGACGTAAACACAACACCTTGCAGTACGTCTCTCATCAAACAAGACGACACTCCTGCCGTCCGCGACGTAGCCGGGATGCGCACGCGACTGCTCCACCCGCGCGGCAGCCGTACCGCCGAGGTAATCTGCCGCGTACGTGCGTGTACGGTGGTGCAATAAGGCCGCCCGGTCAATCGGCGGGCACACATCGGAACGCACACGGGGGTCGCGCAGGAATTGCCTAGAACCGGATGCCGGAGGCGGCTAGGTTGGCGACGCGTTTCGCTCAACCAGCCCCAGCCTTCCATGCGCCTCTTCCTCCTGCTGCTGCTTGCTGCCCCGGCTGCCTTCGCTCAGCCGCTCTACCTCGACGTCACGGACGACGCGCTGCCCGTGCTGCCCTTCAACCAGCGCGCCACGATGGACGTCGAGACCGCCGACCTCGACGGCGACGAGGACCTCGACATCGTGCTCGCCTGCGAGGGCTGCGAGAACGTGCTGCTGCTCAACAACGGAGACGGCACCTTCACGGACGGCCGCGACCGCTTCCCGGACTCCAGCCCGTACGACTCCGAGGACATCGCCATCGCTGACTTCGATGGGGACGACGACCTCGACCTGATCTTCGTACAGGAGGACTTTATCGCCTTCAACGGCATCGGCCGCCAGCACGAGTACTTCCTCAACGACGGCACCGGGACGTTCACGCCCGCTGCCTTCACGTTCCCCGACAGCGAGGCCAACGCTATCGCCGTTGCCGACCTCAACGGCGATGACCGGCCGGACGTAGTGATCGGCAACGCGGGCCAGGATTTTGTCTTCATCAACGACGGCCAGGGCGGCTTCCTTGACGAAACGGCCGCGCGTATCCCGACGGAGGACCGCATCAACCAGGACCTCACCTTCGCAGACGTAGACGGCGACAACGACCTCGACCTCTTCGTCGGCAACGAGAACGACAACGCGCTGCTCCTGAACGACGGCACCGGCGTCTTCACCGACGTAACCGCAACGAACCTGCCGTCGTCGCCGCCCATCGAGACGCGCAAGGCGACCTTCGCGGATGTGGACGGGGACGACGACCTCGACGTGTACCTGTCGAACGTGTTCTTCCTCTTCCAGCGCGACCCGCAGGACCGGCTCTGGCTCAACGACGGCACCGGCGTCTTCACCGATGCCACCGCCGCCAACCTCCCCGCGTCGGACGCGACGACCCTCGACGCCACCTTCCTCGACGTGGACGGAGACGACGACCTTGACCTCGTGACGCACAGCTTCGGTCCGGCCGTGCCCGTGCGGCTCTTCACGAACGACGGCACCGGCGTCTTCACCGACGCCACGGACACGCTGCTCCCGTCGATGCCCACCACCGATGGCCTCGCGCTCGAGGTAGCCGACTTCAACGGCGACGACCGGCTCGACCTCTACATCGGCAACCGGGGCCAGAACGACCGCCTTCTCCTCCGCGATCCCTCGACAGGCACGGACACCGAGACCGGCAGCCTCGCGCCTACGAGCCCGTCGCTCGCGCCGCCGTATCCCAACCCAACCGACAGCACCGTGACGCTCCGCGTGCAACTCCCCGACGCCGCGACAACACGCCTAGAAATCTTCGACGTGCGAGGGCGCTCGGTCGCCGTGTTGCACGACGGGGCCCTCGCTCCAGGCGTCCATATCCGCGCGCTGGACACCAATTCGTGGCCTGCTGGGGTCTACGTGTGCCGCCTGACGACGCCGGACACAGTCACCACGCAGCGGCTAGTCGTAGCCTAAATCCAGACATGCAAAAAAAGTAGCACCCCCGCTGCATCTTTGCTGGCGACCCCCCGTACGGGCCTTTCATCCGGAACGGACCCGTTCACATGGGCTTGCCAGTTAAAC
>JBCCRG010000225.1:0-6238 GCA_039208155.1 Bacteroidota bacterium
CTCCAGCGACGTGATGCCGCCCTGGGCGTCGCCGCTCTGGAGGCGGAACTCGGCCTGGCGGAAGCGCAGCGCCTCCGCGTCGAGGTCGGGGTAGAGCGCCGTGAAGTCGCTCACGAGGCTGTCGGCCTCGACGGTGCGGCCCTCGGCGAGCAATACGAACTGGATGCCCGTGAGCGCATCGGCCACGAACGGGCTGTCGGGGTAACGACGCAGCACGGCGCGGTAGCTGTCCTCGGCGTCGGCGAGACGGTCGCTGTTGTAGTGCGCGTCACCGATGCTGTAGAGCGCCTTGGCCGCGAGCGGGTGGTTGGGCAGGTCGGTGGCCAGCGCCTCAAACGCATCGATGGCGCCTGCGTACTCCTCGCTCTGGAACAGGACCTGCGCCCGCGCAAACCGCGCCTCCGGCTTGAGCGCCGACTGCGGGAATTCAGCGAGGAGGCGGTCGTAGACGGTCAAGGCCGCTGCGAGGTCGCCCTGCGCGGCACGAGCCTGCGCCGTCTGGAAGAGCGCGTAGTCCTCGCCTCGACCCCGCACGAGGCTGTAGCTCGCGATGGCGAAGTCGTAGCGCCCGAGCGCGAAGTAGCTGTCGCCGAGGCGGAGCCGCCCGTCGGCCGCGTAGGGGACCGACTCGCGCGTGAGGTTGACCTCGTAGGCCGCGAGGAACGTCTCGAAGGCCTCGGCAGCCTGCGTGAAGTTGCCCTGTTTGAAGTAGGTCCAGCCGAGGACGTAGCGCCCGGCGTCGGCGAGGCGGTGGAGGGGGAAGCGCTGGAGGTAGAGCTGCGCGTTGCGCTCGGCGAGGGCGAAGGCGCGTGGGTTGCCCTGCTGGCCGTCGCGGAAGGCGGCGTCGGCGGCCCAGAAGAGCGCCTCAGCCGCACGGGGTCCGCGCGGTGCGCTGGTGTAGACGGTATAGAGCGATTCCGCCGCGTCCTCGAAGTTGCCCGCCGTGTAGAGGGCGTAGGCGTCCTGGAAATCGACCTCGGCGGCCAGTTCTTCGGACGGCGTGCCGAGCACATCGGCGAGGTCCGAGAACTCGCGGGCGCGGTCGAAGCGCCCCAGCGCGGCGAACGTCTCCCCGAGCATGCGTGCCGCTTCGCCCCCGTGCGGCGAAGCCGGGTAGGCGTCGAGGAGCTCGCGTAGGGCCTCGCGGGCGGGGTCGAAGCGGCGGCGCTCGTAACGCAGGATACCGAGTTCGAGCAGCGCGGCGTCGGCGAAGGGGCCGGTCGGGCGGCGGCTATGCGCCTGCGCTAAGCGGTCCTCAGCGGCCCCGAGGTTGCCCAGGCGGCGCTCGGCCAGCCCGGCGTAGTAGTCGGCCTGGTGCGCGACCTCGTCGTAGATCCCATTCGGCAGCGTACTCACAAGGCCAGCGAAGTACTCCAGCGCGGCATCGTAGCGCTCGGTGCGGTAGGCGAGGCGGCCGAGCGCAAAGCGGGCGCGGCGGCCGAACCGGCTGGCGTATGTGATCTGCGTGTAGGCCGTCGTTGCCGCGTCGAGGTGGCCTTCGGCGGCCTCGGCAAGCTCGTCCTGCTCAGTCTGGAGTTCGGCGTCGGGGATAGCAGCCTCGGCAGCATCGGCAAGCCGGACGTGCGCCTCGCCGAGGAGGAAGTAGCCCTCGTCGCGCGCCGCGCCGCTGAGCGTGGGGATGCGCTGGTCTAGTTCGGCCACGGCGTCCTCGTACTGCTCGATGCGCAGGAGCGCGTTCGCAAGCGCGAGCCCGATGCGGGCGTTCTCCGGGGCGTCGGGATAGTCGGCGGCGAGTTGGCCGAGGGCGGCGGCGGCACGCTCGTGCTGGCCCAGGTCGCCTGCGACGCGACCCGCGTCGTAGAGAGCACGCGGCGCGAACGTGGTCTCCGGGTAGAGCGTGGCCGTGCGGGTGAAATAGCCCAGCGCTGTTGTGGTACGGCCGAGTTCGAGCTGGGTGCGGCCGAGGAGGTACCGGACGCGCGCCGCATCCTCGACCTCGAGGTCGTCGCGGAGGGCGTCAGAGAGGTAGCGCTCGGCCTGCACGTAGTCCTCGGCCCCGAAATAGTAGTCACCGAGGGTGAGGCGGACCTGCCCCGAGAGGGGGTAGTTCGGGTACTGCGCGCGGAACGTCTCGAAGCGGCGCTCGGCTGTGGTGACATCGCCTGCGCCTAGGGCAGCGAGACCGCCGAAGTAGAGCGCGTCGGGGTGGCGCGGGTGCGTCGGGTAGGTCGCGGCGAACGCCCCCATGGCGCGGGAGGCCTGACCGTAGAGCCGCTGCTCGTAGAGGTCCTGCGCCTCCGCGTAGGCGGCGTCGGGCGAGACGGGCGGGCTCGGCTGGGCGTGGGCCAGCCCAGGAAGCACAGTCAGAAGGACCGCCGCGAGTGCCACGAGGCCGTGTGAGAACCGACGGAGCGCGAGCAGGCGGTGCACCGGAACGTCCGATGTCGGAACGTCCGATGTCGGAACGCGGGGCGGCGCGGACCGGAGCGGGGTGGGGCGGGGCATAAGCGAGCGGATCGAGCGGGCAATGACGCGGGACGCACCCCGGAGGCGCGCGGCCAAGATATCGTGGGCAGGGCGGCGGGGAGCGCGGGCGGGGCGGGAGCTTTCGCTGGCAGGAGGGGTGGCCACGACCTAGGGCGGGCTTCGTGGGATCGTCCCAGCAAAGACCGGACCCCCCTTCGGCAAAGACGCCGTGGAGGTTGCAACAGAACCGGCTAGCTCCTCGTGGCCTCGAAACAACGGACCGGGCGGCACACGTTGTATATCACTACCTGTCCCTCGCGTCTGAGTCCAACATCCGAGCCTCCACGCTCGCAGGGCGCTCAGCGCGGCGTGCGGGAACACCTCCGTTCCGATTCGGCGCGGAAGCCACGTCTCCATCCGCATCCATTCCTCCGGCCCACAGCCCCTCTCCCATGAGCACCGACACGACGAAACCCACCGACGACCAGGCTCCGGCCCAGGAGGACGCGTCCCCCGAGGCGACCTCGGACACGGACGCCCCCGCTGCCGACGCCCCCGCTGCCGACGCGCCTGCTGCCGTGGACACCGCGACGAAGACCATCGGTAGCCGCCCGCTCCCGCCGCCGCCCGCGCCGAGCGTCCCACCGCCCTCGCCGTCGTTCACCGTCCCCACCTACTCGCTGCCCGAGCCCGCCTCGCAGGACTGGCTTACGCGCACCCGCACCTGGGTCGAGGCGCACCCGGCGCTCGCCATCACAGCGGCCGTCGGCGTCGGCCTGACGCTGGGCCGCGTGCTCTCGGGCGCGTTCAAGGCCCCGCCGCCGCCGAGCCTCACCGAGCGCGTCGAGGAGCGCGCGCGCGAGCTTGGCGACGAGATCGCCAAGCGCAGCCAGACCGCGGCCGAGAAGGGCCGCGTGATGGCCGCTAAGGGAAGCGTTGCTGCAAGCGCAGCAGCGAGCGAGGCAGGCGACGTGCTCCGCGAGCGCCTTCAGGAGGCCGGCGATAAGCTTGGCGACGTGGCGGAGGTGGCCGCTGAGCGCGCCGAGGAGGGCTACGAGAAGGCGAAGGACTTCGCCGATGTGGTTGCCGACGCGGTCAAGGCCGCCGTGCTGGGCGTCGTCGCGAAGAAGACCGACGACTGGTTCGACAAGCTGAAGCGGTAGGAACGGCGGCTGGCTGCTGGCAGCGGGTCCGGCTCTGCGGACCCTGTGCGGCCATCCAAATCTCCACCGACAGAAAAGGCAACGGTGCTCCGGCCCCGTTGCCTTTTTTCGTGAGGACTAACCTCGTGGGCAGTCAGGAAACAAAGGCGAGGCGGCTCTCTGCCCAAAAATCACGTAGGCGTGCCTGCCATCCGGCTATTTTGGCGCTGTTTTGGGGTACCGCGCCCCCAGTCTGAGACCGACTCACGACCTACGACCCTCGACCCACGACACCATGAGCATCGTCGCCGTCGGCACCGTCGCCTTCGACGCCATCGAGACGCCCTTCGCCCAGACCGACCGCATCCTCGGCGGCTCGGCGACCTACCTCACGCTCGCTGCCCGCTTCCTCACCAAAGACGTGGGCCTCGTGGCCGTCGTCGGGGGTGACTTCCCGGAGGCGTACATCATCGAGCTTCAGGAGCGCGGCATCGGCACCGAGGGGCTCGTCATCGAGCCGGACGGTAAGACGTTCTTCTGGGCCGGTCGCTACCACTACGACCTCAACAACCGCGACACGCTCGACACGCAGCTCAACGTCCTCGCGACGTTCGACCCCGTCGTGCCGGAGGTCTACCAGTCCCGCCGCATTGTGTGCCTCGGCAACCTCGACCCGACCGTCCAGCAGAAGGTCATGGACCAAGTGCCGGGTGCCGACCTTGTGATCGCGGACACGATGAACTTCTGGATCGAGAACACGCCCGACACGCTCGCGGAGACGCTCCGCCGCGTGGACGTGCTCGTGATCAACGACGCCGAGGTGCGCCAGCTCGCGGGCGAGTCGAACCTGATCAAGGCCGCGCGTAAGGTGCAAGGTCTCGGGCCCGAGACGCTCGTCGTGAAGAAGGGCGAGCACGGCGCGCTCCTCTTCGCGGGCGACGAGGTCTTCGCGGCCCCCGCCTATCCGCTCGAAGACGTCTACGACCCCACCGGCGCGGGCGACGCGTTCCTCGGTGGCTTTGCGGGCTACCTCGCCGGCCAGCCCACCATCGACACGACGGTGATGAAGCAGGCCATCGTGATGGGCAGCGTCGTGGCGTCGTTCTGTGTGGAGGCGCTCGGCCCGGAGCGGCTGATGGTGCTCACCCGCGACGAGGTCGACGCCCGCGTGGCCGACTTCCACCGCCTCTGCGCCATCCCCGAGGGCATCCTCGTCGGCTAGCGGCGGCTCAGCGCTCTGGCGGCGAGCGTGAGATGGCGCAGTGCGACGCTACCCGAGTGTGCCGAACTGACGAGCCGAATGGTACACAGTCAGGATCTCAGCGGTGCCTTCGATTACTGTGTAGATGATGCGGTACTGACGGTAGATCAACTCCCGAATGGATGCGTCCCCGATCTCAGGCACGATGCGCCCAGCGCGTGGGAAGTCCGTCAGGCGCGCTGCAGTCTCGAACGCTCCAGCCACAAACAGCGCCGCGAAGTCCGGGGCGACCTCCTCGTAGTACGCTTCAACGGTTCCACGAGCGCTCCTGACGCGGTTTGCGGAACTCCGCCTCGGCTGCCGACTGAGGCATGCCCTGGCCCGCTTCAGCAAGGCCTGTGTTGACCTTGCGGATGAGAATGAGGCGCTCAATCACATCATCAAGTGAGGTGTCGTCCGGGAGGCCTTGAACGAGGCGGACGATCTCTTCTTTGGACTGGACGGCAGGCATGGGCTTGCGTGTTGTTTTGTGGCACAACGCCTTGCGGAGCGTCCGGTTCGCGCGTCGTACAGGACAGCCAGCGCCGTACAGGACAGCCAGCAGAGTCCAGCCTTGGCATCGTCCCGCGACGAGGTCGACGCGCGCGTGGCCGACTTCCACCGCCTCTGCGCCATCCCCGAAGGGGTCCTCGTCGGCTAGTCTCGTCGGGACAGCGCAAGGGCGTATGGATCCCGTGGACGCGTCGGACGTGCCAGGTGACCTCTGGCACCGCGCACTCGTCCGACGCTCGCATGAGCTCCACTGCTACGCTCCCCAACCCGCTCGTACCGACGCCCGTACAGGCCCCTGAGGCCGCCCCGGGTCTCGGCGAGGACTTCCCGTTCCGGCGGGTGCTCAGCCTGGACGGGCTGATCGACTACTGGCGGGCCCGCGCTCACGAGGCCGACGGCTTCGAGGCCGAGCAGGCCCGCGCACTCGTGGCGGCGGTGGAGGCGACCCCGGCCCTGCTCGGCGACATCGACGACCCGGCCGTGCTGCAGGAGTACGGCGACCTCGTGCAGGCGCTCATGAGTGCGCTCATCCCGTCGGGGTGGCTGGACGACCGCCTCGCGTTCGCGATCCCACCGTTCGACCTCGCCCCGTTCTTCGCGACGCCCGCCGTGCAGCGGCTCGGGCTGATCGACGCGCTCGGGGGCCTGCTCGGCGAGGAGGGCATGGCGCGCACCCACGTCTTCAAGGCGTACGACTACATCCTCACGGAGGCGTATGGGGCCGACGCCCAGATGGTGCCGTTCCTCGTCACGCTCGCCGACCCGGACGACCCCCACGGCCTCCCGCGCCACTTCCAGCTTCGCTTCGACGTGCGCTTCTGCGATGTGGTGAAGGCCGACGACGCGCCCGAGGCGCTGCCCGACGATGTCCTACGTCCGCTGCTCGCCGACCGCACCGACCTCGACCGCTGGACGA
>JBCCRG010000226.1:0-6228 GCA_039208155.1 Bacteroidota bacterium
ACGATGCGAGACATGGGAGGAGCGAGCAAGTGAGCGAGAGGCGTTTCAGCGTCTACGTTGCGCGAAAAGCGCTTCCAAGACCTCATGGGAACGTTTGCTTTCCTTTTTGGTCCCGCTTGCGCTCCGTTTCTGCCTCCTATCGCTGCTCAGCCCGCGCCTCCCCCATGCCGCGCTCCCGCCCCGACGACCTCTACCTCGACACGCCCCTGGGCATCGTGACGACCGAGGGCGTCCGCTTCCAGACGACGGAGGCGCTGCTGCGCGACTATGCCGGGCCGGTGCTCGACCGCGTGCCGCTGCCCGTTCACATCCGCCGCGCGCTCGTCTGGCTCGACCTCGGGCGGACGGTGGCGCTGTGCGTGCTCCTGCCGCTCCTTGTCTACACGCACCCGCTTGTGGCAGTCGCCGTCACGCTGCTGGTCTACGTCGGGACGGAGGTGCTCGCCCCCGCCTCGCCGTCCGTGCCCATGGCCGATGTGGTGCGCTGGATCCGGATGCCCTGGCTCATCGGACTGCCCTACGTGTTCGTGCTGAGCATGCTCGGCTACCAGGAGCAGCTCATCGCGGTGCTGGTCGGGTTGCTGGGCTTCGTCGCGCTGCGCCTCGGGGCCGTCGCCGCGCTCGCGCGACCGGCGGTGCGTGCGCTCCAGCAGCGGCTCTACTCGCTTCCCGTGCCCGATCAGGTCCTGCGTGGCTTCATCACCCGGACGGCGATCAAGTACGGTATCCCGCTCGCCAACACGGCCGACATGGAGGAGCAGGTGCAGGCTTTCTGGCGGCGGAAGAAGCGCTAAGTGCAAGGGCACCGGGGAGATGGGCGGAACGGGGCGCGAAGGGCGTCCGTCTCACGCCTCGCCCTCTCACGCACGTCTTGCTCCTCATGAGTCGCAACCTCTTTACGCCGCCCTGCGGCTTCGACATCGCCGATACCACGCTGGAGTCCACGCTGGACGTGGGACGCATCAAGTATTGGGGGCATCGTGTCGTCCGGCACGACGACGGGCAGCACTTCATCCACCAGGCGTTCCACGACGACCGCGAGGGTTTGCTCGGTGTCGCTCGCCAACCCACGTTCCTCTGCGCCGACGACCTCGACCTGCTTCGCATCGAGATCGAGGACGCGCGGCAAGCCCTCGACGAGCCAGTGCTGACGACCGAGTTGATTGGCCGTGATACGCTGTCTGGCCTGTCGGGCTTCACAGCATGGCTCCGCGACCTCGCAACGCGGACGGGCGGGGATGGAGCCCCGGGTGACGAGCCGCCGGGAGTGGAAGGAGACGACAAGGATCCGGCGGAGAACTAGGCTCAGGGGAAACGGTAAGCTCGAGAAAGTCAAGCGTTTCGGACTGAGACGCCCGGCGTCGTTTTGAGGTGGCCGAGCGGTGGGCGTCCACGAGCGAGGGCCGATGCTGGGGCAATACAGCGTGGTGCCGTCACGAGCGCGTTACCGAATCGCATGCGTTAACATTCGGTGAAGTTGCTCTGGCAATGATCTTGAAGAAGCACTTGGAAGCGCTTCCGATAGCACCTACCTTCTTCCAACCTAAGATTTTTAGGCACGCTTCTTCCCTCCTCGAAGCCCCAGTCGTCGCTATCGTAGCCCCACAGGATTCTGGTCATTTCATGTACACGTGTAAATATTTTAGCCATTACATCCACAATGCAAAAATAATTTAACAGATCGATGCGCTCTGGTATGTACCTTGCCTCCACCAGCGTGTCGTGTTTCCCTCCCCCAACGCCTTCCTCCTACCATCCATGCAAGCTCGACTGGCCGCCGTGCTCGGCGATGACCGCGTTCACCTCACGCCGCTGCGCATCGAGAACATCTACACGCACTACCGCTGGAACAACGACCCCGAGTTGTGCCGCTTCGATAGCGAGATGCCCTTCGAGAAAGAGGCGTTCGCGGACTTTAAGCGGCGCTTCCTCCAGATGGCGCTCCACCCGCAGCCGGACGCCTGCGACTTCGAGATCCACCGCGTCGCCGACGGCGCGCTCATCGGCGTCGCCTTCATCGACCGCATCGACACGTTCCACCGCCGCTGCCGGATCGGGCTCGCCATCGCGGAGCCGAGCGCGCAGGGCCTCGGCTACGGCCGCGCCACGCTCGACGTGCTGCTCCGCTGCGCCTTCGACGAACTGAAGATGCACCGCGTCGTCGCGGAGGCCTTCTCGTTCGCGCACGTCTGGAACGGGCTCCTCGACTCGGCCGGTTTCGAGTCGGAGGGACGGCTGCGCGACTACCTCTTCCGCGAGGGCACCTACCACGACAAGGTCACCTACGCGCTCCTGGAGGAGGAGTATAGTGCCCGCCAGGCGTCGCGCCCCGTGCTCGTAGAGGCAGCGTAGAGGAGGTTGTTGGTGGTTGGCCGTTGGCTGTTGGTAGAACAGCCGGGTTGACGCGCCAAGCCTGCCATAAACAACAACGCCCCGCTTCGGTCCGTCCGAGGCGGTGCGTTTCGTATGCGATAGTCGCTAATGGCTGGCCGCCAATCGCTAACAGCCAACGGCTAATTCCGCTGCAGCCAGAACACCAGGATGTCGTCGGTGAAGCGCGGCTCCTGGCTGCGGCGCAGGAGGTGCGTGAGGAGCTCGTGGACGGGTTGCTGCGTGTTGAACGCCGCTTTCGCCGCCTGCGCGACGCCGACCTCGCCGAACTGCTGGCCATTCATCGCAACCTGCTCGATGAGGCCGTCGGTGTAGCACAGGAGCGCGCTCTGCGGCGGTAGCTCGAAGGCCTTGTCGTGGAACTCCGCGCCGGGGTCAAGGCCGAGCACCATGTCGGAGTACTCCACGATGCCCGCGCGGTTGGGCGTGACGAGGATCGGGCGGCAGTGGCCCGCGCTCGCGTAGGTGACCCGGTTGGCGCTCGGCTCCCAGTGCATCAGCAGGAGGGAGGCAAACGTCTCCTCGAGCACTTGGTCTTTGATGAGCATCTCGTTGACGCGCTTCATCAGCGCGGCGGGCGAGACCGTGTACTCCAGCATCGCGTGCACCATCGAGCGGATGTACGACAGGAAGCTGAAGGCGTAGAACTTCGCCTGCAGGCCCTTGCCCATGATGTCGCCGACGGTGAACAGGTAGGAGTCGTCGGAAGCCTTGACCCAGTCGAAGAGGTCGCCGCCGCCGTCTTCCTTCGGCTGCGTGTAGAACAGCGTCCGGTAGCCGTCGATGGCCGGCATCGACTTCGGGAGGAGGCGGTCCGAGAAGTCGCGCCCGATCTTCGCGTTGAGCTTGGTCTGGTAGACCTGCGTGCGTTCGAGGATCTGCCCGACGCGGTTGAGCAGATAGTCGACGTCGAACGGCTTCGTGATGTAGTCGTCGACGCCCTGGCTGAGGCCCTGGGCGCGCGCTGTCTCGTCGCTCTTCGCGGTGAGAAAGATGAACGGGATGGCGCGGGTGCGGTCGTCGTTGCGCAGCGCGGCCAGGAGCGCGAACCCGTCCATCTTTGGCATCATGATGTCCGAGACGATGAGGTCGGGCAGTTGGTCTTCGACGGCGTCGAGGGCGGACTCGCCGTTGTCGGCGCTCCGGACGCGGTAGTGCTTCCCGAGCCGGTACTCCAGGAGGCGCCGCAGCGTCTGGTTGTCCTCGACGATCAGAACGGAACGGTCATGCATAGGTCGTCGTCGGCGCTGTCGATCCAGAACTCCAGGCGTTGGTGCCCGTCGGGGGTGGTGGAGTAGGAGAGGTCTTGGGTGCAGGCCATCACCATGAGGAGCCCGCGCCCGCGCTCGGGCGGCTGCTCGTCGGCAACGTGGATGGCCTGGAGGGTGAGTTGGTGCTTGAGGTCGAACCCGCGCGAGTTGTCTTCGATGGCGCAGCGCAGGCGTGAGCCCTGCGGGCAGAGCGTGAGCGCGATCTCCGGCTTCGTGTCGCCGAACTGCGCGTGCTGGACGAGGTTGGCAATCCACTCGTGGACGGCCAGCTTGACCACCTCTAGCGTGAAGCCGTCCACGCTGGGCGCGAACGTGTCGGCCTCTTGCCAATGGGCGAAGAGGCCGTGCACTTCATCGATCACCGACGTGAGGTCGGTGAAGCGGTGCAGGGTCGTATGGGCCGGGGGCTTGGAGGCGGAAGTCATAGCGGCGTCCGGTCGGGCGGAGGGCGACTTCACGGTGGGTGCGGAAACCTCGGAGGGGGACCTCGGAGGCTCAGGCGGAGGCACCGGAGCCGGAGGCCGGGCTGGACGCCCCCTGGATCTGCTGCAGCGCCGACTCGACGGACGGGAACTGCCGGAAGACCTTGTAGGTGCGCGTCAGCTGCACGACGACCTGGACTGGCCGCGAGACGCTCGCGAACACCACCTGGCCACCGAGCGGCGTCAGCTGGCGGTACATCGAGAACACCGCGCCGAGGCCCGTCGAGTCGAGGATGCCGGTGCCCGAGAAGTCGAGCACGAAGTGGCGTACGCCCGCGCGGATGTGGTTCTGGCAGGCCGTCTTGAACTGCGCGGCGTTGCGGAAGTCGAGCGCCTTGCCGATGCGGACAACGGCGGCGTGCGCGGATACTTTCTGGATCGAGAAGCTCATGGCGGGCAGGAGGGGTGATGGCCGGGGGGCGGGGTCTGGAAGGCAGGTCGGGTCGATCCTCGACAGATCGGCGCATCGGGAGGACCAATATCGTACCACTTCCCGCCGCTGTTCCGTTGCAGAGCCAGAAGAGCCCCCTCAGCCCATCGAATCGGGAACGGGAGCGTGTCACAGCGCGCGGGCCGAAGTCAACCCGTCAGGCTTGGCCACGATCCGGGCGTAGTGCGCGGGCGCGGCGGCGCGTTCCGTAATGCCGGACGGGTGAATCGAAATACGACGGCACAGCGCAGACCCGAGACGTGCCCCTACTCAAGAGGCGCCCGTGCCCGAGAGGCGCTCCTACCCGACACGCGGCCCTGACAGCGCAGCAAAGCCAGCGCCTCCGAGGTGCGCGTAAACTCTGTCGCCTTTTCCTTGCCCCGCATGTCCGCCGTCCGCCCCATCCGCCTGCTCGATCTCCGACGCCTCGCGTGCGTCGGCGTGCTCGGCGTGGGGCTGGCGCTCGTCGGGTGCAGCCGCGAGGCAGCGGGAGTGCCGGACGACCTCGTTCTGACAGAGCGCCCCGACCAGGAGTCGTGGGACGCGACGCTGCTCGTCACGCGCGACGGCCAGCCGCGTGCCCGCCTCGCCGCCCCTTACCTCGCGCGCTACGACCAGGCCGACAGCACCTACGCGCTCTTCCAGCCGCTCCCCGACTCCCTCCGCGCCCCCGACGACACCATCCGCGTGGACGTGGACCTCTACGACGAAGCGGGCGCGCCGTCCGCCGTGATGGTCGCCGACCAACTGCGCTACTTCGACCGCCGCCAGCGCTTCGAGGCGCAGGGCGACGTGCGCGTCGAGACGGCCGAGGGCAAGCAACTCTTCAGCGAGCACCTCGTCTGGGACGAGCGCACCCGCCGCGTCACCACCGACGGCTTCGTGCGCATCGTCACGCCGACCGAGCAGATCCAGGGCTATCGCCTCAACGCCGACGAGGACCTCGAGACCTACACCATCGCGCGCGTCACCGGTCTGGTGGAGGTGGAGGAGTGAAGGGGCTGTTGGCTATAGGCTGTTGGCTGTTGGTCTGGACGCTGCCAGCCGCTGCGCAAGAGACTGGAGAGGAAGCCTCTCAAACGCGCTTGGTCCAGATCGTGAACGCCGACTCGGTGGCTGGGGTGGTGGAGGACGGGCAGCGCATCCGGCGGCTCATCGGCAACGTGGTGCTGCGCCAGGAGGAGACGCGCCTGCGCGCCAACCGCGCCACGCAGTTCCTCGACTTCGACGTGACGCTCTTCGAGGGCAACGTGCGCATCATCGAGGAGGGCGACACGCTCACCGCGCGGCAGGTACGCTACAGCTCCGCCACCAAGATTGGCGAGGCCGAGGGCGACGTCCGCATCGCCGACTCGGCAGCCGTGCTCTTCGCGCCGAAGGCGACCTACGATTCGCGCGCGAAGACGTCGTACTTCACCGAAGGCGCGCGGCTCGTGGAGGAAGACGCCGAACTGACGAGTCGCCGGGGGACCTACAACTCGGAGTCGAAGCTCGCCACCTTCACGGACGACGTGCGCCTCACCGACAGCACGACCGTGCTCACGAGCCGCCGGGGGACCTACAGCACCCGCACCCGCCGCGCCGACTTCGCAGGCGACGTGCGCCTCGAATACCCCGACACCTACCTCGAAGCCGACTCGCTCGTCCACTTCCG
>JBCCRG010000227.1:0-6222 GCA_039208155.1 Bacteroidota bacterium
ATGCGCGTGGCGGCGACGGGCATCGCACAAGACGTGATTGCCTGGAAGGCCAAGCCCGGTGCCATCGGTGGCGGTCAGGAAGTCGCCTACCTGACGGGGCTCACGATGGAGCAGATGGGGTACACGACCGATGGGCGCAGCGGGCTGTACACGTCCGACTCCTACGAGGCGTTCATTGCTTCGAGTCACCGGGGCGGGAACGGCGCCCACATCAACGTGCTGGAGCGCGTGAATGGCAGGCGAGGCGACATCGGCGTGCAGATTCGCGTGTTCGGCGCCACCGTCGACTGCATCCAGCTGACCCTGCAGTGGCGAAACGGTGTACTGGGCAGCACCGGGTATTCCGACAGTGGGTTTACCCAGGGCGGCGGCAGCACCTGGATCAAAAACGAACCGTCGTGGGACGATTCCGGCAACGTGCCGTCGTCGTGCCCCACTGCGTGGTAGGCCACGCAGTGGTAGGGCCTAGCTCTGCCCTGGGATGCCCGGCTCGGTCATCGAGCGTACGTCGAGGACGGCGTCGAGTTGGTCAGCAGGGACGAGGTCCATCTCCAGGAGCACATCGCGGACGGAGCGGCCCTCAGCGGCGGCCTTCTTCGCCACCTTCGACGCCTTGTCGTAGCCGATGGTCGCGTTGAGTGCCGTGGCGATGGAGGGGTTCTTCTCCAGCAGCTCCTGCGCGCGGGTGCGGTTGGCCTGGATGCCATCGAGGCAGTTGGTGCGGAACGCGTCGAGGCCGTTGGCCAGGATTTCGATGCTCTCTAGCATGGCGTGCGTCATGACGGGCATCATCACGTTGAGCTCGAAGTTGCCGTGCTGGCCCCCCACCGTAATCGTGGTGACGTTGCCCATCACGCGGGCGGCGACCATCATCAGCGCCTCGCTCATCACTGGGTTCACTTTGCCCGGCATGATTGATGAGCCGGGCTGGATAGCGGGGAGCTGGATCTCCGAAAGCCCGCTCGTGGGACCGGATGAGAGGTGGCGGATGTCGTTGACGATCTTCATAACCGCCGCCGCGAGCGCGTTGAGTGCTCCCGCTGCGAACACGTAGGCATCCTTGGCCGCCTGCGCCTCGAAGTGGTTCTCGGCCTCGCGGAACTGGAGGCCGGTCGCCTCCGAGATGAGCCCGATGGCGTGTGCGGGGAAGTCAGGGTGGCGGTTGATGCCCGTGCCGGTGGCCGTGCCGCCGAGCGCGAGTTCGGCGAGGTCGTCGGAGGCGTGGCGCAGGCGGCGGATGGCGTGCGCGATCTGGCTGGCGTAGCCGCCGAATTCCTGCCCGAGCCGCACGGGCGTCGCGTCCATGAGGTGCGTTCGGCCCGACTTCAGCACGTCGTCGAACGCCTCGGCTTTGGCGGTGAGGCTAGCATGGAAGCGCTCCAACGCCGGGATCAACTCATGCTCGATGGCGACGCGTGCCGCGACATGCATCGCTGTCGGGATGACGTCGTTGGACGACTGCCCGTTGTTGACGTCGTCGTTCGGGTGCACGTTCGCGCCGAGCGCCTGCGTCGCGACGGTCGCGATCACCTCATTGGTGTTCATGTTCGTCGACGTCCCCGAGCCCGTCTGGAAGATGTCGAGCACGAACTGGTCGTCTAGGTCGCCGTCGCGCACTTGGGCGGCGGCGGCGGCGATGGCTCCGGCCTTGTCCGCGTCGAGGAGTCCGAGTTGGACGTTAGCCTGCGCCGCGGCCCCCTTGATGATGCCGAGGGCTTCGATGAAGCGGCGGCCGAATCGCAGCTGCGAGATTGGGAAGTTGTCCTTCGCGCGCTGCGTCTGCGCGGCGTAGAGGGCGTCCGCAGGTACGCGGACCTCGCCGAGGGAGTCGGTTTCGATGCGGAATTCCATGAGCAGTCAGAAATAGAGGAGGAGAGAGGCTGGCGAAGCAGTATAGCCGTCCGCGACAAAGCGCTTCCGCCGTAGGTTGGCAACTCCCGATTTCTTCGCCATCGACGCAGCGTGCTTGCCACCGCCCACCATGGACCTCCTCCGGACCGTTGACGACATGCAAGTCCTGGCTGACCGGGCACGGGCCCAGGGCCGACGCCTCGTGCTAGTCCCCACAATGGGCGCGCTGCACGACGGGCACGTCGCGCTCGTGGAAGAGGCGCATCGTCAGGGCAACCACGTCACGGTCTCGATCTTCGTCAACCCAACGCAGTTCGGGCCGGGCGAGGACTTCGAGCAGTACCCCCGCACGCTCGCCGAGGACCTCGAGCGACTCGCGCACACCAACGATGGGCGCGGGGTAGCCTGCGTCTTCGCCCCGAGGGTGGCGTCGATGTATCCGCTCGGGCTGCCCGTCCGCACGACCGTCGAGACGCACGGGCTCGACGACCACCTCTGCGGGGCGCGCCGGCCGGGTCACTTCCAGGGGGTCACGACCGTCGTGACGAAGCTCTTCCACGCGTGCCGGCCGCACGTGGCGGTGTTCGGCAAAAAGGACGCCCAGCAGTTTCTCATCCTGCGCCGGATGGCCCGCGAACTCAACTTCGGCATCGACATCGTGGGCGTGAAGACCGTGCGCGAGCCGGACGGGCTGGCGCTCTCGTCGCGGAATCGTTACCTCACCGACGAAGAGCGCGGCCAAGCGGTGGTCCTGGCCCAGGCGTTGCGCCGCGTCGAAGCGCGCGTGGCAGCCGGGGAGCGGGACGCCTCGCGCCTCGTTCAAACCATGCTCGACATCGTGCGCGAAGCGCCCCTCGCTCGCGTGCAATACGCCGAACTCGTCGATACCGACACCGTGCAGCCGCTGACCACGCTCCAGCCCGGCCAGCAGGCCCTCGCAGCCCTCGCAGTCTACTTCGGCAGCACCCGCCTGATCGACAATACCTTCCTCGCCCCGCCCGCTTCCTGAGCACCTCGCTCCAGTCTCATGCGCCCGCCCCGTCGTTTTCCCGGTCCGGTCCCCCGGAACCCTAGATTACGCCACGATTACCTAGGACACCGTCCTGCCACTCACCACCCGCTTGCCGCTGCCGCGATGCCGACCCCTACATCCGCCGCGCCGTTCACGATGCCGCCGCTCCTGACCATGTTCAAGGGCAAGCTGCACCGCCTCACCGTCACCGAGGCCGACCTCTACTACGAGGGCTCGATCACCATCGACACGGAACTGCTCGAAGCGGCGAAGATCCTGCCCTACGAGAAGGTGCAGATCGTCAACAACAACAACGGCGCGCGGCTGGAGACGTACACCATCCCAGGCACGCCAGGAAGCCGGATCGTGTGCCTCAACGGAGCAGCTGCGCGCCTCTGCCAGCCCGGCGATGAGGTGATCGTGATGTCCTACATGCAGATGACGCAGGACGCGGCGCTGACGCACCGCCCGCGCGTGGTGCTCGTCAACAAGAAAAACGACCCCATCGAGGTGTACGACATGGACGGCGTGGCGGTCGATAAGGCACGCTACATCGGCGCGCTCCCCGCCAGCTAAGCACGGTCTGGCGTTTCGCCTCGCCATCGCACGTCGGTTCACCGATCTTGGGCCGTTGGTCATCGCACCAACGGCCCTTTCGTTTGCTTCGTTCGCTCCCCTCGCCATGCGTCTGTTCCTGCTGCTGTCGCTCGCGTTCGCGCCGCTCCTGCACGCACAGGGCGTACCGGACACGACGGCGCTCTTCCCGGCGCCGCTCGACGGGGACCAGTGGGGCTACATAGATCGGACGGGTACCACCGTGCTTCCTGCCGAATACGACGCAGCGTATCCGTTCGCGGACAGCCTTGCGCGTGTGCTTCGTCGCGGGCGGACGTACTACATCGACCGGGAAGGAACGCGTATCGAGACGCCTCGGCTCGAGAGTGGGCAGGACTTCGCGCAGGGTGTCGCGGTTGTGGTGACGGACCACTACGGAAAGAACGTCCGTCGCTTCCTGGACGCAGCCGGGGCCTTCGTCCACGGCGAGACGCGCTACTCCCAAGCGCTCGAATACCGTGAGTCCCTCGCCCCCGTCCGTCGCCTCGAAGACACCATTGTGCCTGTGCTGGGGCCGCTTTGCGAGATCCCGTTTATCCGCCGGAACGTCTGCACCAAGACGATCGAGCGGCCATGGATCTACGTGGATCAGACCGGCGAGCCTGTCATCGAGCATCCCATGGCGGATTCGCTCTCCCTCGATGACCTCGTCTTCGAGCACGCGACGGTCTTCGCAGAGGGGCGGGCAGCGGTCGCGGTGCGGGAGGCATTCTTCCGTCAGGTGCGGTGGGGCTTCATCGACACCGCGGGCACGTTCGTGATTGAGCCGCAATACCAGGCGGCGTTTCCTTTCGCCGAAGGACGCGCGCGGGTAGTCCGATCTGGCCTGTTTGGCTATGTCGGTGCGGGTGGAAATGTCGTAGTCGCCCCTAGGTATCCCGACGCGGGCAACTTCGCGGGCGGTCGTGCGCGGGTACGAACGGAGGAGGGCTGGGGCTACATCGACCGCGAGGGCGGCGAGGCGATCCCCGTAGCCTTCGAGGCGGCGTTCGATTTCAGCGAGGGGGTGGCTGCCGTGCGTGAGCAAGGACGGTGGCGTTTCATCGACGCCGAAGGGGCGCAGGCGTTCGCTGGCCAGTTTGACTTCGCCCGCTCGTTCCGAAACGGACTCGCCTACGTCCGGGACGGTGACCGCGAGGGCTATGTAGACCGCACCGGCACGTTCATCTGGGAGCGGTAGGGCTGGACTGCGACGGGGAGGCTGCCGTGAGCATGGCGGTATCTTCTGGGTCTCTTCCCCCAACCGCTATTCCTCTACGCATGCAGATCGAACACGTCGCCGTCGTTGGGGCGGGGACAATGGGCAACGGCATCGCCCACGTCTTCGCACAGCACGGCCACCACGTCACCCTCATCGACCTCGACCAGAACCGCCTCGACCGCGGCCTCGCGACCATCGAAAAGAACCTCGGGAGGCAGGTCAAAAAGGGTCACCTCACCCAGGAGCAGCAGGTTGAGACGCTCGCCCGCATCGCCTGCGGGACCGGTCTCGCCGCTGGCGTGCAGGACGCCGACCTCGTCGTGGAGGCCGCGACAGAGAACCCGGACATCAAGGCTAAGGTCTTCGCGCAACTCGATGGGGCCGCGCCTGGACACGCCATCCTGGCTTCCAACACGTCGTCTATCTCAATAACGCAGATTGCCGCCACGACGGACCGGCCCGACCAGGTCATCGGGATGCACTTCTTCAACCCCGTCCCCGTGATGAAGCTCGTCGAGGTCGTGCGCGGCCTCGCCACGTCCGACGCGACGTTCGACACCGTGTTCGGCCTCGCGGAGGCGCTCGGCAAGACGCCCGTCCCGGTCAACGACTACCCCGGCTTCGTCTCGAACCGCGTCCTCATGCCGATGATCAACGAGGCCGTTTTCTGTGTCATGGAGGGCGTCGCCGAACCCGAGGCCATCGACACGGTGATGAAGCTTGGGATGGCGCACCCGATGGGCCCGCTCACCCTGGCCGACTTCATCGGCCTCGACGTGTGCCTGTTCATCATGGAGGTCCTTCACCGCGAACTCGGCGACTCGAAGTACCGTCCGTGCCCGCTGCTGCGCAAGATGGTCACCGCAGGCTACCTCGGCCGCAAATCCGGCCGCGGATTCTACACCTACGACTGACGCTGTTTTGGCTGACGTAAACGGTCAACTGTCGGCTATCTACCGCGAGGCATTGCCGTCCAACCGGCACCAGGGATAGATACACCGACGCCCTCGGCAGTCGTGGGCTACCGAGGGCGTCGCTTGGTGCTGGCAGTGCGTGCCGCTACCGGATGACGGCGGCGAGGGCCTCCGGCATCGGGGCGTCGTGGTCCACGAAGTGGTAGTCGTAGGCGACGTACTGCGTGAGGCGCTTGATGCGGGCGTCCTCTTCCCAGTCGATGCTGCGCAGGAGGAAGTTCATCGACCACGACTCCTGCATGGCGTGCAGCGTGGCGAGCGCGAGGATGCGGACGTTCGGGTCGGCGTGGTCGCGGTAGAGCCGGACGACAGCGAACTTGGCCTCCCCGACATTGAACAGCTCAGGGTGGGCGATCACCGTCTGCATCGCCATCTCCTGCGTCGGGAGGTCGTCCGACTGAAGCGCGCGGACGAGCTCAAGGTTGGTGAAGGCAGCGGCCTGCGACTCCGCGTCCGAGGGCAACTCGGTGTAGGCTTGCGCGAGGACGGCCGGGGCCGAGACGGTCAGCAGCAGGGCGGCGGTGAGGGCGTGTAGGGTCGTACGCATAGGACTGGAGGTGCGCATGGAA
>JBCCRG010000228.1:0-6214 GCA_039208155.1 Bacteroidota bacterium
TCACAGCCGCCCCCACGGCGAAGAGCGGCAGGATCACCGCGCCGAGGATCACGAGCAGCGTGACGAGGGCAGCAGGCGTAGGACGGTCGCCGAATCCGCGCTGGAGGCGGCGCTGGAGCGGGTAGAACAGCACGGCCAGCGTAGCCGCCCAGAAGACGGGCTGTACGAAGTCGAGCACCAGGACGACGAAGGCGAGCGTGACGAGGACGAGCAGCGTCAGAAACGCGCCGTGCTGGATCGAGCGGGAGCGCATAGCAGCGGGAACGCAGGACAGAGGGGCCAACGAAAAGCGGTGTCGTCTCCGAAGAAACGACACCGCGGGAGGCAGCGTGTCTAGTCTGCTGTAAAAGCCGTGTAGGGGCTCAGTTGAAGACGACAGAGAAGCGCCCGTTGGAGATCGTGACGCGGTCGGTGTCGTCGTCTTGGTTGACGACGTTGAACGAGAACGAGCCGCGCGCACCCGTGTCGGTCAACTCATCGACGGTGATGGAGATGTCCTCGGTGGCCACATACGACGTGGTCGTGGGCGTCGTGCCACTGACGCTGGTGCGTACAAAGCCAGCGAGCGCGCCGTCCGTCACGATGCTGAAGGTGTAATCGCCCGCCGCGTCGATCCCGCGCACCGTGAAGGTGATCGTCTGCGGGTTGGTGCCATTAAGTGCCGTGGCGGTGATGTTGAACGTGGGCACGCCGCCGACCCCTTGCACGTACGTGGCCGAGGCGAAGCCCGTCGTGGGGGACGTGTTGTCGCCACGCGCCTCGAAGCGGTCGCTGCCGACCGACCATGCGACGAAGTTACCGGTGGCGTCGCCGGGGATCGAGCCGGGGCCGTCACCGCCGTCGTCATCGTCGCTGCTGTCGCAACCCGCAAGGGGCAGCGCGACGAGGGCGAGGACCAGCATCCAAAGAGAGGGGAAGCGAAAGGCTGACATAGCGTAAAGCGTCGAGTTAGAGGGAAGGGCTCGGGCAACGTTCGTCTGCCCAAGTCTCGTTCTCAACGCTACCACGCAACGACGGGCGGCACCATCCCCGGGAGCGGGGATTTCGCAGGCCGAGCACACCCATTGACTCTTCCTTCGTCGCTATTCATGCCCCTCTATTCGTGCGCCCGCTATTCGTGCGCATGGAGCAGCCGGAAGGCGTTCGGCACCGGTGCCTAGCCGTCGGCTGTGTGCGCCCAGAAGGCGTCCCCGCGCGTCGAGTGCACGAAGGCGCGCTGGCGCTCCGCCCGCCGCGTGCTGGTTGGGGCCTTCGAGATCGTGTACCAGATCGGTCTGCCTAAGTCCACGAGT
This sequence comes from Bacteroidota bacterium, assembly GCA_039208155.1. GTDB lineage: Bacteria > Bacteroidota > Rhodothermia > Rhodothermales > Rubricoccaceae > JBCBEX01. The sequence goes on from JBCCRG010000228.1 coordinate 1,293, forward strand.
GGCATGGTTCGAAATGGTAAGGCATCAGGCTAGTCTTGTCTGAAAGAACGCGTCAGAGCAGCCCGACGATCTCCGTGCACGTTTCAGAATGCGGGCATGTCCGGGTCGGGCAACGAGGACGTGCGCCTGACAGCCTTTGAGTCGGGTGCAGGTGGTTTCCACGTCGGAGACTTCGTACAACCAAATCCGGAAGCGCTTGCACACACAGGGAACTCATCGTATGCTTAACACTGTTCACTAAACACTGTTAAGCGCTTAAGCGCGGCGTCTGGGGAGCCGATACGGTCAGTCGTCCGCATCTGCGCCCGGAAGCCCTTCCGAACCCAACCTGCTCGCCCATGTCCTCCACGTCTCCCGGCGGCGGCCTCTCGATGGCCGACCTCTCCAAGCTCATGCAGCAGATCGACTTCCAGCAGGTCGTGAAGCTCTCCCAGAAAGTCGACCTCGGCGAGCTGATGTCGATGGTCGCCTCGATGGACGCGTCCACGCTGGCCAAGATGAAGGCGTATGCCGCCGCGAAGAAGGCCCCCGCGAAGCTCCCCGAGCCTGACGGCGACGTGTACGACTTCGCGGCGTTCCTCACCGACGAGCAGCGTGCCGCCTGCGCCGCTGCCCGCCGCTTCATGGAGGAGCAGGTCGAGCCCGCCATCAACGCCTACTGGCAGCGCGACGAGACGCCCCGTGACCTGCTGATCGAGGGCATCAAGGCGTCGGGCCTGATGGACGCGCTCTTCGACGAGCGGGGCCGCCGCCGCCGCGACCAGCTGCTCCTCGACGGCTTCCTCACGATGGAGATCTCCCGCATCGACGTCTCTACCTCGACCTTCATCGGCGTGCACACGGGCCTTGCGATGTGGTCCATCGAGCTGTGCGGCTCCGAGGCGCAGAAGGACGAGTGGCTCCCGGCGATGAAGAACTGGGACCAGATCGGCTGCTTCGGTCTCACCGAGCCCAAGACCGGCAGCGGCGTGGCAGGTGGCCTCCGCACGACCTGCAAGCGCGAGGGCGACACGTGGGTGCTCAACGGCGAGAAGAAGTGGATCGGCAACTCCACCTTCGCCGACGTGGCCGTGATCTGGGCACGCGACCTGGACGACAACCAGGTAAAGGGCTTCCTCGTCCGCTGCAAGGAGAACCCCGGCTACGCCGTCGAGAAGATCGAGGGCAAGACGGCGCTCCGGGCGGTCGAGAACGGGATCATCACGCTCACCGACTGCCGCGTGCCGGAGTCGGACCGCCTCCAGGAAGCCCACAGCTTCGAGGACACCGCCGAAGTGCTCGCCGTGACGCGCGTGGGCGTGGCGTGGGGTGCGGTCGGGTGCGCGCAGGGGGCCTACGAGAAGGCCGTGCGCTACGCCCAGACGCGCAAGCAGTTCGGGCAGCCCATTGCCAAGTTCCAGCTCATCCAGCGGCTCATCGCGGAGATGCAGGCCAACGTCGTGCAGATGCAGGGCATGGTCGTCCGTCTCGGCCAGCTTCAGCAGGAGGGGCGCATGACCGACGCCCAGGCGAGCCTGGCCAAGATGGCCTGCGCCAAGCGCTGCCGCGAGACCGTCGCGATGGCGCGCGAGCTCTTCGGCGGCAACGGCATCCTGCTCGAGCACCACGTGGCCCGCTACTTCGCCGACGCCGAGGCGATCTACTCCTACGAGGGCACCAACGAGGTCAACCAGCTCATCGTCGGCCGCGACGCGACGGGCTTCAGCGCGTTCGTATAAGCGAAGTCGTAGGTCGCAAGTCACAGGTCCAAGGTCTGCATCGTCATGACCTTCGACCTGTGACAGCAGCGCGAGCGCTGCGCATGACCTGCGACCCGGTTTTGCGGACCTTGCCGCCCTTTTCCCCGTTGGTGAACACCAACCATCTTCCCCGGCGCATCCGTGCGGGATCATGCGTCGGAAGCCCTTTTTTGGATCTTGCTGAGCTATCGCAAACTAGTTCTCCCCCTAGACAGGGGGAGTCCGCGAAGCGGGAGGGGGTAGACCTGTCGAGCTTGATATAACATCTTGCTTTGAAGGTCGATCACCCCCAGCCCCTCCTGTCCAGAGCCTGCCCCCGCGTAGGCGGGGGAGGGGAGCTTGGCTCGAGCTCGTCCACACTTCCACTATCTCCTCCTCTCAACCAACCTCCACTCGCATGGAATCCGTCATGACGCCCCCGGCTGCGACGGCGGCAGGGACGCACAAGCCGTTCCGCACCGCCGCCGTGCTCGGCGCGGGCACCATGGGCAGCCAGATCGCCGCCCACCTCGCCAACGCGGGCCTCCAGGTCCATCTCCTCGACGTGACGCCCGAGAGCGTCGGGCGCGAAGGGAAACCGAATAGCATCGTCGAGAAGGCGTTCAAGGCGGCGACCCGGCTGAGCCCCGCGCCGTTCATGAACGAGGCGGCCAAGCGCCGCGTCACCCTCGGCAACTTCGACGAGCACTTCGACCGTGTCGGCGAAGTCGACTGGGTAATCGAGGTCGTGATCGAAAAGATGTCGATCAAGCAGTCCGTGATGGCGCGTATCGAAGAGACGGCCCGCGAAGACGCCGTCATCTCGACGAACACCTCGGGCTTGCCTATCGGCGAGATCGCGGAGGGACGCTCGGACGGCTTCAAATCGCGCTTCCTGGGCACGCACTTCTTCAACCCGCCGCGGTATCTCAAGCTCTTCGAGATGATCCCGACGGCCGACACCGACCCAGCGATCGTGGACCGCGTGGCGCACTTCGCCCGCGTCCACCTCGGCAAGGGCATCGTCGTCGCGAAGGACACGCCGAACTTCATCGGCAACCGCATTGGTGTCTACGGCATCATGGGGGCCATCGACCAGTTCGAGTCGGGCGCCTTCACCATCGAGGAGATCGACCAGCTCACGGGCACGCTCATCGGCCACCCCCGGAGCGCGACCTTCCGCACCGCCGATGTGGTCGGCCTCGACGTGCTCGGCCACGTCACCGACAATCTGTATGAGAACGTCCCCGAGGACGAGTCGCGCGAGATGTTCCGCAGCCGCGACGTGCTCGCGAAGCTCGTGGAGGCCAAGCTGACCGGCCAGAAGGCGGGCGGCGGCTTCTACAAGAAGACGAAGGAGGGCATCCTCTCGATCAACCCCGCGTCAATGGAGTACGAGCCGAAGAAGGACTCGGACCTCGACATCAAATCGTTCAAGAAGGCGGGCGACCTGAAAGCGCGGCTGAACGCACTCTACGAGGACGACGGTCGCGCAGGCACCTTCTTCCGCACGACGACGCTCGACCTACTCGCCTACAGCGCGCGCCGCATCCCTGAGATCGCCGACACGCCGAAGGACATCGACAACGCGATGTGCTGGGGCTTCGGCTGGGAAGCCGGGCCGTTCGAGATCTGGGACATGCTGGGCGTCGACCGCGTCCGCGACGGCCTGGCCGAGCACGGGTTCGCCGTGCCGGACTGGGTCGCCAACGTCCCGAGCGACGGCTTCTACGGCGAAGCGGATGGCACACGCCAGGTTTGGACGCCCGTCGCTGCAGCCTCGGGAGACGGTGCCCCGGGCGGTGGCTACGTTGCCGCACCGACGCCGGCTGACGAGATCAGCCTCCCGGCGATCCGCGCGACGGAGGGCGCCTAGCTTTGGAAGAACAGCGAGGCCGCGCTCCTCGACCTGGGCGATGGCGTGGCGCTCTTCGAGTTCCGCAGCAAGGCCAACAGCCTCGGCCAGGAGGTCATGAGCGGCCTCCGCGCGGCTATCGAGAAGGTCGAGAACGACCCCAACCTGCGCGGCATCGTGATCGCCAACGATGGCAAGAACTTCTCCGTCGGGGCCAACCTCGGCGAGATGGCGATGGCCGTCGCGATGGGGCAGATGGACCAGGTCGAAGGCTACATCGCCGCCTTCCAGGACACGATCCAGCGCGTGCGCTATGCGTCGAAGCCGGTCGTGGTCGCGCCGCACCAGCGCGTGCTCGGCGGTGGCTGCGAGATGACGATGGCGAGCGTCCAGCCCGTCCTCGCGGCAGAGACCTACATCGGGCTCGTCGAGCTTGGCGTCGGCCTCATCCCCGCCGGCACCGGCACGATGCGCATGACCGCGTGGGCTGCCGAGAAGGTCGCCAACCGCGACCGCCCGAGCGAGCTGCAGCCGTTCGTGCGCCAGGCCTTCGAGCACATCGCCATGGCCGACGTCGCCACGAGCGGCAAGATGGCCATCGAGTACGGCTACGTGCCCGGTCATACCATCGTTGTGATGAACGACGACCGGCGCTTCCACGTCGCCAAGCAGCAGGTGCTCGCGCTCTCGAACAGCGGCTACCTCCCGCCCGCGGTGATGAACAGCATCCCCGTGCTCGGTGCGCCCGGCCGCGCGCAGTTCGACATCGCGCTCTTCCAGTACGTCGACGGCGGCTACATCTCGGAGTACGACCGCTTCCTCGCGTCACGCCTCGCCTACGTGATGACCGGCGGCGCGCTCACCGGCCCGGCCGAGGTCCACGAGGACTACCTCATCGAGCTTGAACGCGAGGTCTTCATGTCGCTCCTCGGCGAGGAGAAGACGCAGGCCCGCGTGATGCACATCCTCCAGCACAACAAGCCGCTTCGGAATTAGGGTCGTACGTCGCGGGTCGTGTGTCGAGGGTCTCTCTCGCACACGCCCGCTGCTGTCCTGGGTCCCCTGACCCACGACCCCTGACCCACGACTCTAGACCACACTACCTATGCAACTCAACGAAACCTATCTCGTCTCGGCGGTCCGCACGGCCGTCGGGAAGTCGGGGCGCGGGACGCTCCAGCAGGCCCGGCCCGAATACATGGGCGCGGAAGTCGTCAAGGCCGCCATCGCGCGTGCCGGGGCCAACCCCGAGCGCATCGACGACGTCATCATCGGCTGCGCCTTCCCCGAGGGGCCGCAGGGCATGAACATGGGCCGAGCCATCGCCATCAAGGCGGGGCTGCCCGAGA
>JBCCRG010000229.1:0-6176 GCA_039208155.1 Bacteroidota bacterium
GAGCGCCCCGCCATCGAGGCCACGCTCGAACGCCTCGCCCTCGACGCGCAGCGCCGCCCGCCCACGTCCGGCATTGGGGCGTCCGGCGATGGGGCAGGGCCGCTCGACACGACCTCGCTAGAAACGATCACCGACGTGGCGCACGACGTGTTCGCAGGCCTCGTGGCGGAGGTGCCCGCGCGGCAGGCCGACCTCCTGCTGATGGGCTGGCGCGGCGGCTTCTCGCGGGGCCGCAACGCCGACTCGCCGGTGAAGCGCGTCATCCTCGACACGCCGACCGACCTAGCCATTCTCCGCGACCGGGGCCTCGGGGCGATCCGCACGATCCTCGTACCATGGGGCGGCGGGACACACGCACACCTTGGCCTCGAACTGGCGATCCGCCTCGCCCGCGCGACCGGCGCGGCCGTTCACCTCCAACGGCTCGTCCGCACCGACGTGGACACCGCGCAGGAGCGCGCCGCCCTCGTCAAGGACGTGGCCGCCATCGTCGGGGACTACAACCCGGTGCTCTACCATGTCGACCGTGCCGATGACGTGGTAGCCGGCATCGAGGGGCGGATGAACGCCGCGCCCTACGACCTCGTCATCATCGGGGCCTCGCACGAGTGGTCGTTCCGCACGGCCGTCTTCGGAACGATCCCCGACGTGATCGCCGACCGCGCGCCGTGCTCGGTGCTGATGGTGCGCCGCTACCGCCCCGAGCGCTGGACGACGCGCGCGGCCGACCAGGTGAAGCGCCTCAAGGAAGCCGCTGGAATGACGACCTCGCCAGACACGCCGACGGCGAAGGAGGCATGAGTGGGGCGCGGGGTTAGCTTGCGGGCCACGAAGTCCCTATGCTCATGGCAGACGACCTGCTGGCTGACGATGCCCTCATCGCCCTGGTCCGGCGCTACGTGCGTCTCCGCGACGCGGAAGCCGCACAGATCAGCGCCGCATGGGGCAGGGCGCGCACGTATGAGCCGGGAGATAGGCTGCTCACCCCAGGCCGGGTGTGCCGCGCGCTCTACTTCATGGACGAGGGGTATGCGCGCTTCTACACGGAGACGCCCGACGGCCTGGACGTAACGCGGCACTTCGTCCTGCCGGGCCTGCTCTTCACGGTGAGCACGAGCTTCGCGTCGGCGCTGCCTGCCCGCGAGGGGCTGCAGGTGCTGACGGCGAGCCGGGTGCGCCAACTCAGCACCGAGGCCAACGCGGCCCTCATGGCGGCAAGCCCGACGTGGGGCCTCTTCCGTCAGGCCTACATCCGTGCCGTCTATGCCTACCTCGACGACGCCTTGGACGCGGCGCGCTACCTCTCGGCGAAGGAGCGCTACGCGGCGTTCGCCCGCGACTACCCGAGCCTGCTGCTCCATGTCCCGCTACGCTACGTGGCGTCCTACCTCGGCATGACCCCACAGTCGATGAGCCGGGTGCGGGCGCAGGTGTAGCGGTCCGGAGACGCTGGCGAGAAGTTACCCGATGTGAAGGCGTAGGTGGTCGGGCAGTCGGGTTCTTGGTAGACGATCTCTTCGTTCTGCCCTACCGACCATGCTGCGTACGCTCCTCGTCACCACCTCCTCGCTCGCGCTCCTCGGCTGCGCCACCAACAGCGTCGATGCCTCAAACACCCCTGTGGCGGCCGGGTCGAACCGCGCATTTGCCCACACGCTCGAAACCACCGCATCTGCATCGTCGGTCTGGGCCGTGTGGACCGACGTGGCGTCGTGGCCTGAGTGGGACACCGAACTGGAGTCGGCGATGCTCGACGGAGCGTTTCGCGAAGGGGCCGAGGGGCAACTGGTTCCGGTGAGCGGACCCTCGTCGCGGTTCATCATTGAGAACATGGAGCCGGGGCAGGCCTACACGCTGGCAACGCGGCTGCCGCTTGGCTGGCTGCGCGTGCGACGGACGCTGAGCCAGGCCGGGGCCGACTCCGTCGCCTTCACGCACGCCGTCACGTTCGAGGGAGTCGGCGGATGGCTCCTGCGGGGCCGCCTCGGGCCGCGTTTCCGGCAGGCTCTTCCACACGCCATGGTCCGCCTTCGCGAAATCGCTGAGCAGCGGGAGGGCGACGCATGAAGCGCCGTCGCTTCCTCGCCCTCACAGCGCTCGCTGGGGCTGGGACCACCATCGGCGGCTGCAGCGTTGCCTCGGCCGTGCGTGCTCCGACTCCACCCGCCCCGCTGTTTCCCTCGTTCTCGTTCGAGCTGGGGCCGGTCCGCGTCACGGCGCTGCGGACCGGGGCCGTCGCCGTCAAGGCTGCGCACCGGGAGTACGGCGGCCCATCGTTCCTGCGGCTTCCTGCTATTGTGAGCGATCCGCGCTGGACGCCGTGGCTTCCGGTGACGTGCTGGCTCGTCGAGCACCCCGAGGGCGTGATCGTCGTCGACACGGGCGAGACAGCGCGGACGGCAGAGCCGGACTACTTCGCCTGCGACCCCGGCACTGCCTTCGTCTACGAACGCCTGCTTCGCTTCGACGTGGCGGCAGCGAGCGAGGTCGGGCCGCAGCTTCATGCGCTCGGTATCCCTCTGGAGGAGGTCCGCACGGTTGTCCTCACGCACCTGCACTCCGACCACGCAGGCGGGCTGGCCCATTTCCCCAACGCGCGGTTTTTGCTGTCGCGTACCGAGGCGGAGTACCCGGCACAGGGGGCGCTCCCGTGTCGGTGGCCCGCGTTCTTCACGCCTGAGCCCCTAGACTACACGGACGGTGCGTTCGGGGCGCTACCCGCGAGCCACGCGCTCACCTCGGACGGCGTCGTGCGCGCGGTCCCCACGCCGGGGCATACGCGTGGGCACCAGTCGGTGCTGATCGGGCACGGGGACGCGTGGGCTCTGCTGGCCGGCGACGCCTCGTTCTCCCTCGACCAGGTGCGCCGCCGAGCCGTCGCGGGCATCTGCGAGGACCCGAGCGCGGCGCGGCGGACGCTCGCCGTGATCGCCGAGCACGTAGAGCAGTACGACACGCGCTACCTTGCCGCGCACGACCCCGCTGCCGAGATGCTGGGAGCGCAGGCGCCGTAGGAAGCCATAATTTCCACGCCCGCGTTCTCCGTGCACGAGAGCGCTGGCATCGCATGACCGGCTTCCTTCCCCGCGACTCGTGAGGCGCTATCACCACCTCGGCATCCCCACCGACACCCCGCGCGAGGGCGAGGTCTACATCCCCCACTTGAAGATGTACGCCTCGGGCCTCGCGACGAGCGCGTACGGGGTCGAATGGATCCGCTTTGAGGACGACGCGGACTTCCCCGAGTTGGTCAAGACCGTACCGCACGTCGCGTTCGAGGTGGACGACCTGGAGGCCGCGATTGCGGGCCAGCGGGTGATTATCCCACCGAACAGCCCGTCGCCTGGCGTGTGGGTTGCGTTCATCGAGGAGAACGGCGCGCCCATCGAGTTCCTGCAGATCGACCGCACGGTCTCGGACGTGAAGTGAACGAGGGTGGCTCGCTTGTGCCGGAATGGCAGGGAGGCGTGTCGAGGCACAGCGCTTGTAGAGCGGCGCGCCTTCATCCGTACGCCGCTTCCCGTTGCTCCATGTTCCAGCAAGACTTTATCGTCCGCCAAGTCCAACAACTCGCCCAAGTGCTCGCCCAAGTGCTCTTTCACAAGCGAGCTGCGGAGGAAGCCGAGGCGCAGGACGCTTTGGCCAACGGGTTGGTAGCCGCCCTCGATCTGGAACTCACCACGCTGCGCACGCTCGACCGGGACGACCTGGTGGCGCGCTTCGCTCCGGCTGGGGCGCTCTCGGTCGATACGGCGGTCGCGCTGGCAGAGGTGCTGCAGGAAGACGCAGAGCAAGCCGGGCGACGCCGGGCGCTGTGGCTCTACGAGGCCGCCCTCGCATCGGGGGCTCCCGTGCCTTTCGGGATCCGTGAGCGCATCGCCGGGCTGAGCGAGGCGCTGGGGTAGACGGTATGGGCTGCACGAGTCGTCAGCGTCCAGAGCATACCCCCTGTCGAAACGCGGTTAGCCTGGCCAGGCCAACTCCAGGTAGTGTGTCGATATTGCTCTACCAAGCAAACTGTCACACGCATGCGCTATTTCGATTTCGGTGAGTCCGATACGGTCCGGGCGATTTATGCCTTCGATGGCCCAACGTGGGAGGACAAGGAAGTTCCGCCTAGTAGGTCTGAGATCACGGTCGTGGTCCGGAGCGGTCCTGAAATGATTGCCCGTCCATGGCAACAAGCTTGGCGACGGGATTTGGGCTCTGTGACTACACTCGAAGCGCCATGGCACGGCTACAGCCTTGTCGAACTGGTGGGAGATGCCGTTCTAGTGGCGGTTGGTTCAGAACTCGTTGCCTTTGCGGCCCAGACAGGTGAAGAGGTCTGGAGGACCTTGCTCGGGCCAACACCAATTTGCGAACTGCTCGTGTTCGGGAAGACCATCGTTGTACGGTCAGAGTATCCGGTCAAGGGTGACGCTGTACATCTGGTAGGGGTCGAATATGGAGGGGCTGTCCTTTGGGAGGCGAAGGACCCGAAGGGGAGTGTATTCGCGAATCCGCTGGTCCGGAACGGTGCGTTTTTCGATGTCACTACGTTTAATGGGACGAAGTACACGGTGGAGCCGAATACGGGGGAACTCACAATGAAAGGGTGGACGAAATAGGTCTAGTAGCCGAGAATCCTCTGCCGAAACGCTGTCAGCGCGGCCAGGTTAGCTTGCGGCCTACCAACGCCCGCCTTCCGCTCCGACATGCCCACCGTTGACACGCTTTCGCCAGACGCACCTGCCACAAAGGCGGCGCTGAAACGGTGGTTCGGGTTCGACGCGCTGCGGTCGGGGCAAGTCGAGGCGCTCACGCATGTGCTGGGTGGTGAGGACACGCTCGTGGTGATGCCGACGGGTGCGGGGAAGTCGCTCGTCTACCAGCTCGCGGCGGTGCTCCACGACGGCGACGCGCTGCCGGACGGCGTCACGCTCGTGATCTCGCCGCTGATCGCGCTGATGAAGGACCAGGTAGACGCGCTCCAGGCGAAGGGCATCCCGGCGGCGGCGATCAACTCGTCGATGCCCGCGGCGGCGCAGCGGGAGGTCATGCAGCAGATGCGCGACGGGGCGCTGAAGCTGGTCTACGTCGCGCCGGAGCGGCTGCGGCACCGCGGCTTCATGAACGCGCTCCGCGAGACGACCGTGGCTCTCCTCGCCGTGGACGAGGCGCACTGCGTCAGCCAGTGGGGGCACGACTTCCGTCCCGACTACCTCTCCATCGGCGACGCCCGAGAGCGCATGGGCCGCCCGCAGACAGTCGCGCTCACCGCCACCGCCACACCGGTCGTGCAGGCCGACATCTGCGCCACGCTCGACATCGGCCACGCGAAGCAGGTCGTGACGGGCTTCAACCGGCCCAACCTCTACTTCCGCGTCGTGTCCACGCCCGGCGACGGCGACAAGCGCCGCGTCCTTCACGACTTCCTGGAGGAGCACAAAGACCAGCCGGGACTGATCTACGTCGGCACGCGGAAGTACGCCGAGTCCGTGACCCGCTTCGTGCGCGACGTGTGCGAGCGCGAGGTGCGCGCCTACCACGCCGGGCTCACCGACACGGAGCGCTCCGAGGTGCAGGACGCCTTCCTCACCGGCGGCCTCAACCTCGTCGTGGCGACCAACGCCTTCGGCATGGGCGTCGACCGCCCCGACGTGCGCTTCGTCGTCCACTGGGCGATCCCTTCGACGCTCGAAGCCTACTACCAGGAGGCGGGCCGCGCGGGCCGCGACGGCGACCCCTCGACATGCCTGCTGCTCTACGCGCCGACCGACCGCCAACTCCGCGAGTGGTTCATCGACCAGGCGCAGCCCGGCGAGAAGAGCCTCCACAAGCTCTACCGCGCCGTCGCGAGGCAAGCCATCGACGACAGTAGTGAGGCGGAGATCGATGTGGACGCGCTCGGGCATGACCACCGCGTCGATCTCAAGGCCGTCGGCGTGCGCGTCGGGCTGGGCCTCCTCGAACGGATGGGCGCGCTCACGCGCTATGACGACCGCGGGCCGCTCCGCCACTACGGCCTCGGCGGCTGGGAGGGGAGCGACCGACGGCTCGTGCTCGACGGCGTCGAGAAGCGGCGCAAGAACAAGCACGACGGCCTCGGCCACATGGTCGCCTACGCCGAGCGCGAGACGTGCCGCCGCGAGAAGCTGGTCGGGTATTTCGGCGAAGCGGTCCATCAAGAAGAA
>JBCCRG010000230.1:0-6153 GCA_039208155.1 Bacteroidota bacterium
TGCGCGGGGTGATCGAGGAGAAGGCCAACCGCATCGTCGAGGTGATCGCGTCGAGCGTGCGGCCGTTCGACCTGATCGTGGGCAAGGTGCTCGGCATCGCCGCGATTGGGTTGACGCAGCTGGTGGCCTGGGCGGTGCTCGTCGTGGGCGGGTTGTTCGCGCTGGGCAGCCTGCTCCCGCTCTTCCTCGACCCGGCGACCGTCGCGGCCTCGCAGGACCCCGAGGCGGCGGCTCAGGCAGCCGAGGCCATGCCCATCGACGTAGCAGCGCTGGGGCAGCTTTTCTCGCCCGTCCTCTTCCTCACGCTGGGTGTGTACTTCCTCGGCGGCTTCGTGCTCTACGCGGCGCTCATGGCCGCCGTTGGGGCCGCCGTCGAGCAGGAGTCCGACGCGCAGTCGCTGATGGCCCCGCTCATCATGCCGCTCGTCATCACGCCGCTCTTGGTCCTCATGCCCATCCTCAACGCGCCCAACGCACCGTTCGCCGTCGGCATGTCGCTCGTCCCGCCCTTCGCGCCGATCCTGATGGTAGCGCGGCACGTGGTCACCGACGTGCCGTGGTGGCAGCACACGCTCGGCCTCACACTCCTCGCGGGGACGGCGGTCGGGCTGATGTGGGTTGCCGCGCGGATCTACCGCACAGGAATGCTGATGTACGGCAAGAAGGCGTCGCTGAAGGAGCTCTGGCAGTGGGCGCGGGCCTCATAAATGCAAAGTAAGTAGGCACTAACGTGCATGTCATAGAAAGATGAGAAGAAACCTGGCAAACTATGCTGTAGTTGGATTGGCTAGTTTAGTAGCTATAGAAACGGGTGATTTTTTAGAGGATAACATCGAGAATAAATATATATCATCGATAATAGCCGGATCGATAGCATTAATGTTTTCGGTTGTAATAACAATAATATTGGAATATATGATCAATAATATATATGATAAGGAGAATTTTAGACCCTAGATCGAGGAGTGAAGGTTTCTGGATGGTTAGTGTTCCCGATGCAGTAGGTAGGCCTGTGAGCTATGCTATTATTGAATATAATAAAGAGGTAAAAAGTTATATTTATTATGGTTCGGAATATGGTAATAATGGAGAGATTAGATCATATTGGAGAAGTACAAGAGTAACCTTTGACGATACATGTGACGGTTTTGAGTTTTTGGCGAACGGAAGAATGATTGAGACTGGGGAAAGAGTATATAATTGGGGTGAAGTTGAGTTTGAGGAAAAAATAATGGGAAAAAGATGGGCCAAAAGTTATGTAAGAGCAAAGGGAAGATTTGTTGATGATGGAACTGATGTATTTAGGTCGAATTTTTATATGGATAAGATAAGTAGGAATTCAATAAAAAGCTTGGTGGGAAAGAGTGTGTTAATTAGTCATGAGGACATATCAGAGTTTGTAATGAAGTACAGACATGATAGGGGTGTGGGCGAACCGCCGCTGTCAGTTGGGGAGAGCGATAACACTCACAGCACCAAGTCCGCTACTACCGGAAGGTGATCCGACGCCTTCCGCGCGGCGTTCGTGCGGACCGTGCGGATGTTGAGGAGCCGCGCCCCGCGCGCGTAGATCCGGTCGAGCGCGAGCATCGGGCCGGAGGACGGGTAGCTCGGCGGCCAGTGCTGGTTGTGGTGCCGCGTCTCGAAGGCCGCCGCGAGCTTGCGTGAGGCCGCGCCCCGGCGCCGCCACGCGTTGAGGTCGCCCATCAGCACGACGGGGCCCTGAAGGCTCGGATGGGACAGCAGCGCCTCCACCTGCCGCTTCCGCGTCCGGTCCAGAATCGCCAGGTGCGTCGCGGCGAAGGCCAGCGGGGTCGGCGCATCGAGCTCCACGGCGAGCGCCACGCGCTGCTCGACGCGGCTGAACGAGAGGTCGACGGCCAGCGCCTCCTCAAAAGGCCACCGGGAGAGAAGCGCGTTGCCGAGCGTCCCGTTGCGGTGCGTCCGCGACGTCACGAAGGCCACGTGGTAGTCGAGCGCATCCGCGAGCGCCGGGAGCGGGTCCTCGTGGTCGTTCGGGCGCAGCACCTCCTGCAGCGCAATCACGTCGGCGTCCAGCGTCGCGATGAGCGAGGCGGCGCGCTCGGGGACCCAGGCATCGCCGCCGCGCACGCCCGTCCAGCGATGGACGTTGTACGTCGCGATGCGGAGGGCGTCGTCTAGCAACGGCGGCGTCTCGGCGGAAGCTGGGCGAACCTCCGCCGCGTAAGTGGGCGGCGGCGTCCGGTGCGAGACGTTCGGTTTCCAGAACGCGCTGGTGTGAGGCGGGCGGCGGGTCAGGACCGGCTCCATGCGAGTCGGCGGGCGGGGCGATGAGCAGGCAAGGCGGGATCGGCGTGCCGCTTGCACAGCCAGAACGGTGCCGGGTTTCTTCGCGGCGAACCAGGCAGCACTCTGGCATCGAACTGCGTCCTCAAGGTCCTAGCACCGTGACCGGTCGCGATTGTCGGGTCGTGTAGGCTTCAAGGTCACGTTTGGAGTTCCCCTCCTGGACAGGAGGGGACAGGGGTGGTTGACCTACTTAGCACGGAGCATGACAAAGTGAAGCGGTCGCAGCACTTGCTCGAAGGTCAAACAGAGTCCACTTCGCACTTCAAACTTCTCACGTCCCGCTCAGTCCTCGTCCCCTTCGTCGGCGAAGCTCTCGTCATACTCCTCGGCCGTCTCGGCGTCGCCGTCGCCGCGCTCGTCTTCCAGCCGCTCATCGGCGAGGCGGCCGTCGCCTGCACTCACGCCCACGATGGAGGGGGCGGCGATAGGAGAGGGCGCGACGACGCGCATACCGTCCGGGTCGACGATGGCGTGGCCGTCGCCGGTCGGGGTCAGGTCGTGCATGTAGATCGTGCGGCCGGTCGAGGCGAGGTGGAGGCCCTCGGCGCGGACGAGGCGCATGGCTTCGAGGAGGATCGTCTGCCGGGCGGCACGGAAGGGGTGGATCGACGCCGTCTGCGAGTAGCACTTGCCTTCGATCACGATGCCGTCGTCGCCGACCTCGGCGAGGTAGACCGCGAGTGTGTCGGCGCGGAGGGCCTCCTGGCGCTCCATCACGGCGCGGATGCCGACGATGACGCGCTCGACCTGGTGGGGCGCGGCGTCCAGCGGGAGCCGCACGGCGACTTTCATCCGGCGCCGGTCGCGCGTCGAGAAGTTGATCACCTGCGCGCTCGTGAACGTGTTGTTCGGGATCGAGATCAGCGCGTGGTCGTCGCGGCGGAGGCGGGTCGTGCGGAAGCCGACCTCCTCGATCTCGCCCTCCTGGTCGCCGATGGCGACCCAGTCGCCGAGCTGGAACGGCTGGTCGGCGAAGATGACGACCGAGCCGAAGAAGTTGGCGACGGTGTCCTGCGCCGCCAGCGCCAGCGCGAGGCCGCCGATGCCGAGGCTCGCGATCACACTCGTGACGGAGAAGCCGAGGTGCTGCACGGCCATGATGCCCGCCGTGACGCCGATGAACACCTTGAGGGTCTTGCGCATCAGCGGCACGATCTGGTCGTCCACCCGCGTCTTCGTCTTGTCGGAGGCCCGTTCCGCCACCAGCGCGAGCACGTCCACGATCCGGAAAAGCGCCCACACGCTGCCGACGATCAGCGCCAGGTCGAGGCCCTTGCCCATCATCTCGCGGACGTTGACCGGCTCTGTGGGCAGCAGCAGCACCGCCGCGGCGATCCGCCACAGCAGCACCTGCGCGATCAGCGCGAGCGGCCCTGGCAAGAGCCCCACGGCCTCGTCGTCCCACTCCCATTTGTTACCCTTCGAGCGTCTGGCGAGGGTCGTGAACACGCCTGCGATCACCTTCCGGCTCAGGAAGCCGAGGAAGATGATGAACATCGCGACGCCGAGGCGCCAGGCGCTGACGCCCCAGAGCACCTGGTCGTTGAAAATGTTGAGGTCGCCGAGGAGCCCGAACTCGTTGAGAAAATCGGTTTGCATGGAATGCAGAGAGCGGATGGTGGGAGGTAGGCCGCGGCCGCGCAGGGGCCGTTGTAGCGGTACGCGTCAAATCCTGTAGCGGAGGGTCAACGCGGCTCGGGAAAGCGGACAGGCCCCATCGCCGTGGCGCAGTCTTTGCGGACGAACCCCCGATCCCCCATCGGCCCCATGGACCACCGCGACCCCCGTATCCAGTCCTTCGAGACGCTCGCCTACGTCGGCGGGGTCGTGATCCTGCTGTTCGGGATCGTAAACAAGCTTCCGGGGGCGGAGAGTGCCGATCCCTTCTGGCTGCGGGCCGTGGTGGCCGGGCTCTGCATCGGCAACGGGCTCGCGCTGCGCTACAGCGAGCGGGCCATCCGGCACTTCCACGCGGTGGCGCACACTGTCATCGGGGCCGTCACGGCGTGGCAATTCTACCTCATCTGGCTGAATGCGCTGCAGGTGACGAAGGTGCTCGGCCTCGCCATCGTGGTGGTGGTGTGCATCCTCGGCTTCCGCGAGACGCGTGCGCTCGGCATCTACTCCATCCTAGCCACAGCTGCCTGTGCGCTGCTGGCCATCGTGGTGCCGGAGCCGGAGGTATCGCCGCTGTACTTCGTCGTGACCATCGGGACGATCTGCGGGATGGGCACCATCATGCTGCGCGCTCGCCTGCGGCTGGAAGCAGAGCTCCGGCAGGCCCGCGAGCGCGCCGAGACCTCCGACGCCGCGAAGAGCGTCTACGTGGCCACGATGAGCCACGAGATCCGCACGCCCGTGAACGCGATGGTGGGGATGGCCGACGTGCTCCTCGACACCGAACTCAACGCCGAGCAGCACGAGATCGCGGCGATGCTCCACCGCGCGGGCCGCTCGCTCTCGACGCTCATCGACAACGTCCTCGACTTCTCGAAGCTCGACGCGGGCAAGGTCGAACTCGACGCCCAGCCGTTCGTGCTCCGCCCGAGTCTGGAGACGCTGATCGACATGGTCGCGCAGCGGGCGACGGGCGCGGACGTGGACCTCGTCCTGCACATCGAGCCGGACGTGCCCGACGAGATCCTGGCTGACGAGACACGCCTCCAGCAGGTGCTCCTCAACCTGCTCTCGAATGCGGTCAAGTTCACCCGCGAGGGCCACGTGGTCCTCCGCGTCGAACGCGCGCGCGCCGATGCCGATGGCGCGGTGCTGCGCTTTGCCGTCACCGACACGGGTGCCGGGATCCCGCCCGAGCGCCAGGCTGCCATCTTCGATCCCTACGCGCAGGCGGAGGCGTCGACCACACGGAACTATGGCGGCACAGGCCTCGGGCTCACCATCGTGCGGCGGCTCGTGGAGTTGATGGGTGGGACGATCACGGTCGAGAGCGAAGTCGGACGGGGCTCTACGTTCCGGACCACGCTCCCGGTCGGCCGCGTGTCGGACGCGGAGCCTGCGCCGGAGTCTGATACAGCGGGCGCGTGCGTGCTGCTCATCTCGACCTCGCCTGTCCGCGCTGCCGCGCTCGACGCGCTCGCCCAGAAGCACGGCGTTGCGCTGGCCACCGTCTCCACGCTCGACGCGCTCGACGCGACGCTCGAACTGGCGTCACCTCACGCGGTGGTTCTCGACGTGGCCCACTCGACGCTCGGCTCTTGGCGGGAGGCGCTCGCCACCCGGGACGTGCCACGACCGGTCGTGACGCTGATGCCGCTCGGCGCGAGCCAGGAAGGGAGGCCGGGCGACGAGATCGTGCTGGTCCGCCCCGTACGGGCGGACCACCTCCTCCCGTACCTACGCCCGACGCGGGAGGCTACGTCCACGCTGTAGGCGGTCATCGGGCTCATGCGACCTGGTGGACCCAGGCGCGTGTCGCTAGCCTTATTCATGGAGCTAGAAAGCCGCGTTCAGCAAGCAGCGCTCGGATACGCTCGACGCCGCCGCCCATGCCGAGCTCCCGCACTGTCCCGTCGGGCTCGACGAGGAGTTTCGTTGGGTACCCGCGCACGCCGAAACGAGCCACCAGAGACGTCTCGGCCTCGTCGAACAGGATGGGGTAGGCGAGGGCCGCGTTCTCGGCCATCGTACGGACGGCCTCGGCGTCGCCACCGGTGGTCACGGCGTCGGCGTTGACGGAGAGGAAGACGATGCCAGGCTGCCCCGCGAGGTCGGCGTGCAGCTCGTTGAGTGCGGGCATCTCGGCGATGCACGGCCCGCACCACGTCGTCCAGAAATCGAGGAGCACGGTGGACCCGCGCAGCA
>JBCCRG010000231.1:0-6151 GCA_039208155.1 Bacteroidota bacterium
AGCGCGGCGCGCAGGCCCTCGGCTTCGCCCGCGATCTGTTCGAGAAGGCGACGCTCGTCCTGCCAGCGGCCCAGCGATCCCGCGGCGGCCTGCGCAGCATCGTAGCGGGCCTGGTCGAACGGCTGCGCGGCAAGGCGGGCCTCCGCAGCCTGGAGGCGGGTACGGGCCTCGGTCGCAAAGCGATCCTGGGCGAGGGTGTCGCGGACCGTCTGGAGGCGCGTGCGCTGCCGGGTACGCTCGGCCTCCTCCTCGGTGAAGCGCGCGAGCCGCTCGGCAAGCTGCGCGTGGCGTGCTTCGACCCCATCGTGCTGCTTCGCCTGCTGGTCGAGGGCACGGTACTGCTGGCCCAACTCGCCCCGACGGCGCTGCATCGTCGCGAATTGGCTGTCGAGCGTCGCACGACGGTCTTCTACTATGGCGATCTCGCCGGCATAGGTCCCGCGGACGGTGGCGCGGTGGGCCTCGGTGAGCACCGAGCCACACGTCGGGCACGTGTCCGTATCGAGCCGGTCGATGCGCGCCTGCTTCTCCTGCAAGGCGGCGATCTCCGCGTCGAGGGCCTGCCGCTGCGTGGTCGCGGCGTCGATCTCCGCGCGGAGGCTGACGCCGGCTTCCTTGACCTGCGTGAGTTCGTCGCGGGTGGTGCGGAGCGTCTCGACCTGGACGGCGCACGCTGCGAGGTCGGCTTCGAGCGCAGCGCGATCGGGCACGTCTGACGCCGCGTCGAGGGCCCGCTGGAGGAGGCTGGCCTCGCCTTCGAGGCGTGCCCGCTCCGCCGCGATGGTCATGCGGCACGTCTGGGCGTCGGCCTCGTCGGCCCGCCGCTGCTCCGCGACGGCACGTAGCCGCTCGACCTCGGTCTGGGCGGCCTTCGCCTTCGCCAGCGCCTCCTCCACCCGAGGCCGCGTGGCAAGGCGTTGGTCGGCCTCGTCGAGCTTCTGCTGGTCGCGCCGCTGATCGGCATCGAGCTGCTTCAGGCGGAAGTCGAGGTCGCGCTGGGCAGCGGCGATCTGGTCCGCCACCCGCTGCCGCTGCGTGTCGATGCCGCGCCGGAGGTCGGCCTTGTCGTCGAGGTCATCCCGCTCGCGGCGGAGGGCCTCGTAGCGTTCGTGCGCCTGCATCAGCTCCGCGCGCCGGGCGACGAGGTGCTCGGTGTCCCGCACCTTGGACGCCAGTTCGTCCCGCTCGGCGGCGAGCGCTGCAGTGCGCTCGCCGAGGCGCCGGAGCGTCGTCCGTTGGTGCTCGGCGTCGCGGGCGGCGGCTTCGAGCGCGCTTACTCGCTCCATCAGCGCACGCTGCGCTTGCTGGGCGTCCGTACGCTGGCGTTCCAGGTCGGCCTGGTGCGCGGCGGCCGCTTCCAACTCCTGCTGCCACTGCCCCTCGTCTTCGAGCGCGCCGGTGAGGCGCTCGACCTCCGCGTTCAGACGCTCGACTTCGGTGCTGTGCTGCCGGACGTGCTCGCGGGCTTTGTCGGCGAGCTTGTCGTAGCGCCCTAGGGCCAGAATCTGTGCGAGGATCTGCTTGCGCTCGCGGGGCTTCTTCTTGGTGAACTCGTCCGAGCGGCCCTGGAGGAGAAAGGCCGAGTTGATAAACGTGTCGTAGTCGAGCCCAATCTTCTCGTCGATGGCGGCTTGAGTCTCGCGGACAGACGGCGTCGTGAGGGGGCGCCAGTTCTGTGTTCCGCTGTCAAGAACCTGGAATTCGAGGCTCGGCTTGGAGGTCTTGCCCGACGCCGACTTCGAGTACGCGCGGACGACCCGGTAGCGGGTCCCTTCGAGGTCGAAGGTGAGGTCCACCTCCATGCGCGTCTGGCCGATGCGGAGGAGGTCGTCGTCCGGCTTGCGGTTGTCGCCCGACTTGCGCGCCTCGCCCCAGATCGCCCATGTGATCGCGTCGAGGAGCGCCGACTTGCCTTGGCCGTTGCCGCCGGAGAGGCAGGCCACGTGAAACTGCTCGAAGTCGAGCGGCTCGTTGGTGGTGCCGTAGGAGAGGAAGTTGTGGAGCTTGAGCGCGACGGGGACCATGCGCGGGGCGAGCCAAGGCGGGGGAGCGAGCGGCGCGAAGGTACGCGCGGGGCTCCCCCCCGATCCCGCACGGGCGGGCTCGCCGCTTCGTTCCTACGCGTCGCGGGCGACGGGTGTGCTGCGCTTCGGTGCCACGTGCAGCGACCGCGCGATCTCGTCCAGCTTCGGCGTGTCCATGTCGAGGTCGAGGCCTGCGTCCCAGCGGTTCAACTCGTACTGGTCGAGCCAGCGCCGGAAGCGGATCATCTCCTCGGGCGAGAGTTCGGTGACGAGGAGCGCAAGACGATTGAGCGGCGACATGGCGGGCAGCAAAAAACGCACGAGGGGGACAGAAGGGCTGCATCGCTAAGGTGGCGACGACGCGGCTTGCCGTTTCCTTCGGTAATGCGAGGCCTCCGTATCGGCCCCATTTCCATGGTCACAGCGCTGTCCTCAGTGCCAGCAAAAAGCACACCGACAGGGTCCGGCGCGAGCCAACGACCGCACCCTGGCCTAGGAATCAGCCACCGAACCCACGCGGGTCGGTACTCTGGGGCTGGTTGTCCTCGAACGCGCCTGCTTCGAGGTCGTCCACGGCCTGGAAGAGCTTCTCTCGGAGACCAGGCAGCACGGGCTTCACGACCTCCCAGGTCGCTGGTGCGAGACCACGCACGGGCTCGTACAGGGCCGAATCCTCGCGCGCCTCGTCGGTGAACACCGGGGTGCCAGCTCCGGCCAACAGCGGCATCATGTTGATGAGCGAGAGGCCGAGGCTCACGACCAGGAGCGCCTTGAAGCCGCCGAACGCGGCCCCGCCGACCTTATCTACGCCCCCAAGCGCGAGCGCCGAGAGCATCCCCTTGATGGCGCGCGTGATGAAGAATACAGCGAGCATGACCCCAGTAAAGGTCACCGCGAAACCAACTGTGCCCGCCACCCGCGGCGAGAGTTGGAGGCTGTTCACCACCGCCACGCCGACCGGCTGCGCAAACATCGCGCTCAGGATGATCGCGACCACGATGCCGACGATGCCGAGCACCTGATCGATGAGGCCGGTCGACCAGCCGCGCAGCAGCCCGATCACCGCGCACACCGCGATGAACGCGTCGAGGTAGGACAGGTTGGCGAGCGCTTCCATGCGGGTAGGGGGCGATGGGGTACGACGGGGTGGCGCGGCCTCCGGCACGACCACCATGCGTGGCCCAGCCAATGCTATGCCAGACGGTAGGCCTTCGGTGTCACTCGCCCCCCTTCAGGTGTATTTCGACGGCCTTCCGGACACGGTTACCGTCGGCGAGGCCGCGCAGAGCGCCCATCGCACGCCCCATCACCTTGCCCATGTCTGCCATCGACGACGCGCCGGTCTCCGCCACGATGGCGGCGACGCGCGCAGCGATCTCGTCGTCGCCGAGTTGCTTGGGAAGGTAGTCCTCGATGATCGCGAGTTCGGCCCGCTCCTTCGCTGCGAGATCCTCCCGCTCTGCACTTTCAAACTGCGTGATCGACTCGCGGCGCTGCTTCGCCTGCTTTTGGAGGATGGCGAGCGCTTTCTCGTCGGTCAGCGCCCCCGCCCCGCTTTTCTCGAACTCCAAGAACGCAGCCCGGATGAGACGCAGCGTCGCGACGCGCTCGGCGTCCCGCGCCTTCATCGCGGTCTTGAGGTCGGTGTTGATCTGCTCGGCGAGAGGCATAGCGGTGTGAGACGTCGGCGGCTGGGACAAGACCACCGAACATACGGACAGCCTTCGCCCCTACCGCAGCACGAGGCGCACAGCGAGGACGCCGATCCCGACCTGCATGGCGCCCAGCCCAACGGCGGAGTAGGTATCGAGCCGCTGCGCCTCACTGCGAAGCGCTGGGTCGCCACGCTCGGGGCTGAACGGATCCCGGTAGCGGTCGTCGATGTCGTCGGCGCGGAGCTTGAAGTAGACCGCTGTGGCCGCCCCTGCCAAGGCGAGCGTCCCCGCTGCCACATCGAGCCAGCGGTTGGACCTGGACGGCGGTAGCCCAACGACCTCGGCCCCGCCCTGGTCGCGCAGTGGCCGCAGGAGCACGGACTGCGCGTTGGTGAACGCCGCACCGGGCACAAGCTCTTGCTCCGCATAGCCCTCCTTCGCGATCACGAGTGTGCCCGCCAGCGGCTCAGCGCGGTCGAACGAGAGCGGCGTCGCCCCCAGCGATGTCGCCGTGCCGTCTGCGCCGATGTGCGTCACCTCGGCCCCGTACGGCATCGAGTCGAGACGGTAGCGCACAGGCAGGTCGAGCCGCACGTCCAGCGTGTCGCCCGACACGACCTGCAGGGTCTGCGCGGCACTTCGGGCGTCCCAGGTATCGGCCTCGCCGTGGAGCAGGAGGAGGTGAATAGGACCGGGCGAGAAGGCCAGCGGCGCGTCCGCCTGCCAGTCAGCCCGCGCGCCGTTCACATAGAGGCGGGCGTCGTCTGCGTTGGTGGCGAGGCGTACGTAGCCGACTTCCTGCGCGTGGACCGTGGGCAGCAGCAGCGCGCTGAGACACAGCAGCGTAAGCAAAGACGGGAGGAAGGAGCGCATGGGCCTCAGCGGGTGGCGAGCGAATCGAGGGAAGCCGGTCCGAAGAGATAGACCTGACGCGGCTCGGCGAGGACGACGAGGTAGCCGTCGGCGACCAGGGGCGCGGTCTTCACGCGACCGCCGACCTCGGTCTGCCATCGCACGGTCCCGGTCGCGGCGTCGAGGGCGAGGACGCGCTTGCGGAGGGTGCCTAGGAACACCGTATCCCCGGCGAGATGCGGCGCAGCGGTGACCACGCCGTCTTCGTCGTACGACCACCGCACGCGGGGGCCGTCGCTCGGTACGATGCCAGCGACATCGAGGGCGAAGAGCGTGCCTTCGGACGTGCCCGTGTAGGCTGTGCGCCCGTCGGTGGCCACAGCCGTGAAGCGCGTCTCCGGAGTCGCGCCGAAAAAGGTCCACCGCACCGCTCCCGTAGCCGCATCAAGGCCGAGGAGGCGACCGCGCGTCGTCGGAACGAAGAGCGTCCCGCCAGGTCCGAGCGTCGGCGTGGCGTAGACCGGGGCGCCAAGGTCACGCGTCCAGCGAGGCGTGCCGTCGACAAGGGCGTAGGTGGCCAGCCGCCCCTGGTCGTCCACCACGGCGATGGTCTCGGCGTCAAGTAGGACGGGCGTGGCGTAAACGGCGCGGGCCGAGTCGGGGGCCTGCTCCCAGCGCACGGCTCCCGTTCTTGGGTCGATGGCGCGGATGCGGCCTTCCAGGCTGGCTGCGACGAGCGTCCGGTCGGTGAGGAGGAGGCCGGCAGCGTGGGCCTCCGCGTCGAGCGTCCAGGCCGTGCGACCGCGCGTAAAGTCGTAGGCGACGACGCCCCGTCGGCCCGCCACGAGCGGGACGTAGACGAAGCGGGCGTCCATCGCCGGGGCCCCATCGATGGCGTCGCCTAGGTCGGCGATCCCCAGCGCGCGGCGCTCGTCAGCCAGGTCGAGCACGCGCACCTCGCCTTGCCGCGTCGCGACAAAGAGGCGTCCATCGGCGGCGAGCGCAGCGGCAGGGCCGAACGCGCCCTCGGCGTTGTAAACCCACTTCTCCTCAAGGGGCAGAGTCAGCCCCTCTGCCTGCGCAGACGCGCGGGCTGGCGTCCCCCCTTCCGTGGTCCACGCGCCGTCCGTGGAGACAGGGCCATCCAGCCGCAGCACCTCGCAGCCAACCAGCGCGACGCTCAGAAGCAACACGCCCAGCGCTGCAGAACCATGACCTGCGACCTGCGACCTGTGACTTCTAAAAATCATACCCGAAGAAGAACTGGCTGAAGGCCTCGCGCTCGCCCCACTGGATGCCGTCGCGGAAGCGAACGCCGCGGTCGTAGCGCAGCACAAACGCGCCGAAGAGGTTGAACCGCAGCCCGAGGCCCGTCGCGCCGAGCGTGCGTCCGGCGTTCAGCTGCGCCTCGGCGATGGAGTCGCTGTAGAAGTCGTCGTTCCACGCGTGCGCTGCGTCGAAGAAGGCCGCGCCTCGGATGTTGGCGAGGCCGAAGGGTGCGAGGATCGGCAGGATCGCACCTGGCGCCTCTACGAGCGGGAAGCGGAGCTCGTGCGAGGTGAAGAGGATGTTGCGAGCGCGCACGTCGAGGAAGCCGAAGCCGCGCAGGTTCCAGCTGCC
>JBCCRG010000232.1:0-6106 GCA_039208155.1 Bacteroidota bacterium
GCCGACGTGCCGCTCAACCCCTATGCCACGAGCACCTTCGCGCCCTACGTCGGGGCTCCCCCCTACAACCCCTTCACCGGAGCCAACAGCGTGGCCGTCGAGTTTGTGACGCCCAGCGTGGCGAGCGTCCCGTTTGCCCAGACGCTCATCAACGCCCTGCTGGAGCAGGGGGAGACGCAGGAGGAGGCGGAGGAGCTCGTCGAGACGGCTGTGTTCCTGATCCAGACGTTCTATCCGCAGGTGAAAGCCCTAGAACCGTCCTCGCACGGCTACGTGGTGCTCGACCTCTCAGCGACGCAGGCCCAGGCCGACTGGTTCTACACGCCCATTGACACGGACACGCGCTCGGAGACGTTTGGGCAAAGCTTCGCGGCGCGGGCGGGGACGCCGAGGCTGCGCCCTGCTGTCGGGCCAGCTCCGGACAAGCCCAACCCACCCGCACTCGCCCCGGTCGGTGCGCCCGTCGCCGCCGATGACGACGCGCTCCCCGGCACCGAGACGCTGCTCGTGCTCGGCGTCTATCCCAACCCGACGACCGACCGCGCCGCGGTGGGCTACGTGCTGCGCCGCGTTACCAACGTCACCGTGCGTGTCTTCGACGTGCTCGGCCGCGAGGTCGCCGTCCTACACGACGGCCCACAGGCTGGCGGCGTCCACACACTCGACCTCGACACAGCCCGGCTTTCATCGGGCACCTACCTGGTGCGGGTCGAGGCAGAGCGCGAGCGCGCGACTCGCACGTTCACGGTGGGACGGTGAGCCAGACTACGCCGCGGTATGCAGCGTCGGGTCCGGGTTTCCAGCAGTGGATAGTCGAGCACCGACGGCCTTTATGAAACGATAACGCGGGATAACATTGCGGTTGCTTGCGGCCTGGGTCGCGGTGTGTAGCCTTTTCGGGTTACGGAGCCTCGTCCCTGCCGCCACCCCGCCTCATGCTGCTCTGCGACCCGCGTGAGTTTCGCGCCCTCGTTGACGAACTAGGCCCACGCCGCGTAGCATCGGTACTGCGCAAGCCGCCCTCGTGGGTCGAAACGGCCGCCACGGAGCAGCCGCCACTGTGGGCACTCGTGCTGCTGCGCCGGGCGGTCCACCAGTTTCGCAGCGCCCCGCCTGGCTTCGGCGGCTTCGAGGTCCCTGGTGCGCCCGCGTGGACGACCTCGCAAGGCGACGGGCAACTGACGGGAGCACTTCCGGCGTGGCAGCTCGGTAGCGACGATGCCCGTCCGCGCGTCCTGCTCGTCGGCGGCTCGCTGAACCAGACGAGGATGATGCACCGCATCGCCGAGGCCCTTGGCGACGATGCCGTCTGCGCCTTCTCGTCGTTCTACGCCGATGGCTACGTCCGCTGGCTCGCCGAGCACGGCCACCTCGATACGACCATCCTCGGCGGCCAGGCCAAAGCAGCGACGCAGCGCTACTTCCGCGAGCACGGGCTCCCCGTCGACGAGCGCGGCGAAGCGCGCACGTACGACCTCGTCGTGATGGGCACCGACCTCGTCGTGCCCGACAACGTCCGCGCGACGCGGTTCGTGCTCGTGCAGGAAGGCATGACTGACCCGGAGGGCTGGCTCTACCGCCTGACGCGCACCCTTGGGCTGCCGCGCTACCTCGCCAACACGTCGATGACGGGCCTCTCGCACGCCTACGACGCGTTCTGCGTGGCAGGCGACGGCTGGAAGGACAAGTTCGTCGCCAAGGGCTGCGATCCTGAGCGGCTCGTCGTGACCGGGATGCCCAACTTCGACGACTGCGCCGCCTACCTCGACAACGACTTCCCGCACCACGGCTACGTCCTCGCAGCGACGAGTTGCCTGCGGGAGACGTTCAAGTACGAAGACCGCGACGCGTTCATCCTGCGCGCGAAGCGGGAGGCCGAGGCGCGCGGCAGGCGGCTGCTCTTCAAGCTCCACCCCAACGAGGACCACGCTCGCGCCGTCCGTGAGATCGAGGCGCTTGCACCCGAGGCGCTGGTGTTTACCGAGGGCAACACGGACCACATGATCGCCAACTGCGACGTGCTGGTGACGCGCTACTCGTCGGTCGTGCTTGTGGCGGCGGCACTGGAGAAGACCATCGTCAGCGACCTCGATGCGGGGACGCTGCGGCAGCTGCGGCCGGTGCAGAACGGCGGGACCTCTGCGCACCACATCGCCGACGTGTGCCGCCAGGTCCTCGACTGTGCGCCCGTCCTGGCTTAGCGCACGCTCCTACGCCCCGAACGTCCCACGCTTCCATGTCAGAAATGACCGTGCTCGCCCTCATCCCGGCCCGCGCTGGGTCGAAGTCGGTGCCGCACAAAAACATCCAGAGCGTCGGTGGCAAGCCGCTCCTGGCCTATTCCATCGAGCAGGCGCTGGCCGCCGAGCGCGTCTCGCGCGTGCTGCTCTCGACCGACTCCGAGGACTACGCCGCCATCGGCCGCCGCTTTGGCGCCGAGACGCCCTTCCTCCGTCCGGCTGCGCTGGCGACCGACCTCGCGACCGACCTCGACGTGTTTCGCCACGCGCTAGCCTGGTTCGAGGAGCACGAGAGCGCGGTCCCCGACCTGATCGTGCACCTCCGCCCTACGCACCCGGTCCGGCAGCCAGCCGACATCGACGCGGCCATCGACCTGCTCGTGGCTCATCCTGAGTGGGACAGCGTCCGCTCGGTCGTTGAAGCGCCGCACACGCCGTACAAGATGTGGACGCGCGGCGACGATGGTACGCTCACGCCGTTCGCTACGCTGGCCTCCAGCGGAGATGGAGCCGCACCGGATGCGTATAACCTCCCCCGCCAGGCGCTCCCGACGGTCTACCTCCAGAACGCCGCCATCGACGTGACGCGGGCGCGCACGATCCGCGACCTCGGCTCGATGACGGGCCACGTGATCGGGTCGTACGTGATGCGCGAGGTCCACGACATCGACACGCCCGACGAACTCGCGCGGGCGGTCCGCGCCGTCCAGCGCACCGCCGAGGTCCCGACGGGCAAGCAGTTCGTCTTCGACATCGACGGCGTGATCGCCTCGCTGACGCCGGGCAACGACTACGCCCAGGCCGAGCCACTCGCCGACACCATCGCCGTCGTCAACCGGCTCTACGACGCAGGCAACCGCATTGTGCTGCTCACCGCGCGCGGCTACGTCACCGACATCGACTGGCGGCCCGTCACCGAGGCGCAGCTCGCCCGCTGGGGCGTGCGCTACCACGAACTCCACTTCGGAAAACCCAACGCCGACTACTACATCGACGACCGACTCATCGCGATGGACGACCTCCGCGCGCTCGTCGGCTGACGCCCTCTCTGCTCTCTCGCTTCCCCCCTCTCGTCCCCGCTTCGTCATGCAAGCCACCCACGCCACGCCCGCCCTCCCGCAGTTCATCTTCGAGATGGCGAACAACCACCAGGGCGACCCCGCGCACGGCCGCACGATCATCGCCGCGATGGCCAAGATCGCGCGCGAGTTCGGCATCCCGACCGCCGTCAAGCTGCAGTACCGCGACCTCGACACGTTCATCCGCCCCGACTTTCGGGGCCGGATGGACGTGCGCCACGTGAAGCGCTTCGCCGACACGCGGCTCTCGTGGGCCGACTTCCAGGGCCTCGTCGCCGCGATCAAAGACGCCGGGCTGATGGCCGTCGTGACGCCGTTCGACGAGCCGTCGGTGGACAAGTGCCTCGACCACGGCGTGGACGTGCTGAAGGTGGCGAGTTGCAGCGCCACCGACTGGCCGCTGCTGGAGCGCGTCGCGAGGGCGGGCAAGCCGGTCATCGTCTCGACGGGCGGCCTCGGCGTCGCCGACGTGGACCGCGTGGTGACCTTCTTCGAGCACCGCGATGTGGCTGACCTCGCGATGATGCACTGCGTCAGCCTCTACCCGACGCCCAACGAGCGGCAGAACCTCAACTTCATGCGCCGGATGATGCGCCGCTACCCGCACGTGCGGATCGGCTACAGCGGCCACGAGGCCCCGGACAACCTCGCGCCGGGCCGCGCCGCCGCCGCGATGGGCGCGAAGCTGCTCGAACGCCACGTCGGCGTCCCCACCGACGAGATCACGCTCAACACGTATTCGATGGATCCCGACCAGACGCGTCGCTGGGTCGAGGCCGTCCTTGACACGATCGTGCTGCTCGGCCCCGAGGAAGGCGATAAGCCCGTCACGGAGGAAGAACTCGCCGCGCTGCGGGCGCTCCGCCGGTCCGTCTTCGCCGCGCGCCCGATCTCCGCAGGCGAGAAGCTCACCGAAGACGACGTGTTCTTCGCGTTCCCAGCCCAGGAGGGCGAGATGACGACCTCGGAGTGGCGCAGCGGCCATGTCGCCGGGCACGACGTCGAGCACGAAGCGCCGCTGCTCGACAGCCGCCCCTACGACACCGTCGCGCACATGCGCAGCGTCGTCCACGAGGCGAAGGGGCTCTTACGTGAGGCGGGCATCGCCATCGGCACGGACTACTCGATCGAGCTCTCACACCACTACGGGATGGACAAATTCCGCCGCTACGGCGCGGTGATCGTCAACCTGTTCAACCGCGAGTACTGCAAGAAGCTCATCATCCTGCTCGCAGGGCAGTACCACCCCTCGCACCAGCATCGCCAGAAGGAAGAAACCTTCCAAGTCCTCCACGGCGGGATGACGCTCACGCTCGACGGCGAGCAGATCGAGATGCACCCGGGCGACATGCGGCTCATCCACCGCGGGCGCTTCCACTCGTTCACCACCAAGACCGGCGTCATCTTCGAGGAGATCTCGACCACGCACGTCAAGGGCGACTCGTTCTACGAGGACGAGGCCATCGCGTCCCTCGACCCGATGCAGCGCAAGACGGTGATCGAGAACTGGTAGGGCTTGGTGATTGGTGATTGGTGATTGGTGATTGGTGATTGGTGATTGGTGATTGGTGATTGGAAGATGCCGCGCTCCGTTTGAAGGGGCAAGGCCATTCCACTCACCGTCTCTCTCCCGCGGCAGAACGGAGGCGGACCAGGCGTTGGACCGTTGCTGCGGTGCTGGCCGCGCCGAGGGCGAGGACGAGCGCGTAGTCGAAGAGGCGCCACACGAGTAGGATGGGCGCGCGGAGGGCGGTCGGGATGTACGCGGCGAAGAGGAGCAGAAACAGCCCCTCGACGCCGCCTACGCCGCCGGGCGTCGGCATTGCGAGCGCGACGAGCCACAGCACCCCGCCCCGCGCGAGCGCGACGAGCGCGGGCACCGCCGGGACGAAGCTCCACAGCACCGCCGCGATCAGGACGTAGCGACACAGGTTGGTGGCCGTCGCGTACCCGAAGCTCGCCGCGTAGAATCGCGCAGAGCGACCTCGAAAGCGCGCCGCCTGCTCTTCGAGGCGCTTCATGACGTCCTGGAGGCGGTCGTGGAAGCGGCGCAGCCCCGGCAGCCGTGTCACCACGCCGATGGCGCGCCCTAGCCAGCGCGTCCGCACGACCGTCGCGTAGGCGAGCAGCGCTGTCCATGCCGCGAGTCCGACGCTGTAGGCGACGAGCGCCGAGTAGCCGAGCCCGCCGATAGCCGGGAGCAGGTCGAACGAGCCCGCCACGAACAGCACCGCGACCGCGAGCGTGACGTACCAAACGTGGTCCATCACCATCACGAAGACCAGCACCGACGCCGCCTCGCCCGTGCTCAACACGGTTGCCTTCCCCACGGCTGCGCTGGCAAGCGGAGCACCCCCTACGGCTGAGGGCGTGATCGCGGAGAAGAACTCGCGGGCGAGGTAGGCGCGCGTCCCCGCCCACCACGAGAGCCGCTGGTCGGAGAGCAGCCGCACCCAGGCCCCACCAAAGGCAAGCCGGCCGAGCGCGGCTCCCAACGCGACGAGGAGCCACGGCCAATGCAGCGCCTCCAGGGCCTGCTGCGCCATCCCAGGCTCGTAGGTGAACCCCAGCACCGCGCCCATCGTCCCGACGCTCACCGCCAGTGGAAGAAGCGCCTGCCTCCACAACCAAGTGGGACGCGCAGGATCTTGGGACGAAGGCGAGGATAGCACGAGCGGCTACGGATCCGTGGAGGTAGGAAGTCTACCACCACCACGTCACAGCCACCGTCGCCTCTGCCGTTTTCGACGTTACGTTACCGTGAACCCGGCCTATCCCTGAGCGCCC
>JBCCRG010000233.1:0-6097 GCA_039208155.1 Bacteroidota bacterium
CGACGCTTGAAAGCTGATCCAGAGCGTCCTCGGCCTCGGTCCTGCAAACCTCCGCTCGGGATGACGTGGAGTATCGTGTCGGGTCCACGAAAAACGGCTCATGGCTCTGGGGGTAGGGTAGAAGCAAGAGTGGTATCCGTGGTGGTGGAAAGGTGTGGGGGCGCTGGCTGGCGTACGGCGAACGCCACGCCGCCGCCAGCGGCATCCTCGAAGGTGAGCGTGCGGCCGGGGCCTGGTGTCACCATGTCGTAGCTCGTCGACAGGCCGAGGCTCGTGGCTGATCCGGTGGGCTTCGTCGTGAAGAGGCGGTTGTAGCCGTCGCGGCGATTCCATCTCGCACCCACGGCGAGTCCGCAGCGGCTCTGCCTGCTGTGCAGTGGAGCGGGGACGCGGCCAAGTGCGAGTCTAACCTTGCCGGTCAGCCGCTCGAAGCACGGCACTGGTGCCAGTGCATGCGCGTCGTGCGCAGCGTTGTTCTGCGCTGGCGCTGTTCTGGCGAGTGACGCACCGATCAGCGGTAGCTGCCTCAGAGACAAACACATAGGCGCAAGGGGCTGGGGGAACGCTGAAGTATAGCGCTCCGATGCGACTACGCGAGGACTAGATCGAAGGTGCAGGGCGTGAAAGCACGAGGCAGGCGGAAGCAGCGGTCACGCCGTCGAAGTCGCGCCATCGAAGTCGCGCCATCGAAGAAGAGCCATTCGCCCGACGACCGCAGGGTGGCCTCGGCTGGATCCACGTGGTCGGGACTTCTCGCTGCCGCCGCCCCCACGGGTGCCCGAGCGCCCTAATCGGTACACGCTGCTGTGGCTGTCACTCCTTGGAAGAACAGGGACTCCCCTTGCGTCTGCACGGTCGTCTCCACGGTCGTCACGGAGCCCGGAACGTCGCGGAGAACCACCTGGTGCATGGCGGCCTGCGCCCCCCTGTTGGCGTCGTTGGTCGAGAGGCTCGTGCTCACCGATCCGGCGGCCGCCCGCATCTCCCACCACTGGGTGCCGCTCGTATCGCCGAGCGAGAAGGTCACCGTCACGTCGCGTGGGGCAGGTGCGGCTGGGATCTCTATGACCTTGCTCACTTCCGGCGTCGTGCTCCACCACACGTCGTACTCTACGAGGCCGCCTCCTTGGCTAAAGCCAGGCCGGTCTCGCACGACGTACACGGTGAATGAGCGAGTCCCATAGTGGTGATAGGGGTTGACGATGGCTGGCGTCACGGTCACGCTACTCGCTGGCGCGAGGTCAACCGTGTAGAACCAGTCGTCGTAGTGGTCCTTTGTGGGAGCAGTGAGCGTCGTGGTCTGCCCGCTGTCCGTCGAGAACTCGATGTGCGGGATGTTGCCCGAAGGGCCGTTCTTGACCGTGGCTTGGGCTTTGATACTCAGCACGGAGCTGGGGTCAGGAATGGGGATGGTAGCGCTGGGCATGTAGGACCCATAGGTGCCGATGCCCATGGTGTACATCTCCACGTAGCGGCCAGCTGTGCAGTCGTACTCCCAGTCGGGAGAGAGCGGGGGACCTGGGTGCGGCGAAGCCGGGGGCGCCAGGACGGACGCGTCGTAGACCCCTTCGGTCGTGTAGCTCTCGGCAGCGTACGTCCCCGTCACGCGGATCAGCGCCGAAAGGGAGTCGATGGCGTGAGCTTCGGCACTCCACGTGCCCCCCTGGAAGGGCCGATCCGCAGCAATCGTGTTCACCGCGGCTATGGCATCGGCGAGCGTACCGCCGGGGCCCTGGCCACGCTCCGCCGCGCGGTAGGCGACCTCGTACCCAGAACGAGCGATCTCTCGCGCCAGGACGTCCGCACCGTACTCCGACTGGTCACCGGCAATCGCGACGATGTTTTGAGTGCTTCGGCTCGTCGAGAAGGTGACGAGGAGGGAAGTCGCAACGACGGCGAGCAGGAGGCCACGTCCCATAGGGCCGGAGGGGTGAAAGGTGTAGGAGGGCCGAGGATCGAAGTGCAGCCCTTCCCGCTCGTCCTCGACAACAACTACGCCGAACCGTGCCTGCCGCTACGGGGAGCCGGACACCGGCACAGGCACCGCGTTTGGCCCCGGAAATCGTAGTGCCAGCGTGCCAAGCACGTGCACGTAGCGGCAGCGTAGGGTGCCGTTTGGGGTGAGGATCTACCCCGCGACGTAGGTATATCGTTGCCGCCGGTTGCTGCGCTCCACCTCAAGCACGGTGCCGTCCACGAGCCGGATCGCCCGGCGGCCCGGGTCGTCGATGCGTGCGCCTTCGACCAGCATCGAGTCACTCTGGGCGTCCTCCGGCAGGACGAGGTGGTTGCAGCGGCTCCCCGCCTCGAAGAGGACGCCCCGCACCGTCTTTCGCTCGGGGCGGTAGGGGACGAGCCAGCGATTGGCCCAGCCCGTCGGCAGGCTGTACGTCCGCTCCTTGCCCGTCACGAGCGCGCTGCGCTCCTGGAAGACGATCCGCGCGCCGCGACAGAAGCGGGGTTTCTTGGCGATGCCCCACAGGTACCACAGCAGCAGCAGCAGCACGCCCAGCGCGATCACGTACGGCCCCCAGAGCGTCCACCACGGCACCGGCTCCACGTCGAAGCGTAGCGTCTCGCGGATCGGCCCCTCGCCGCGCCCCGGCGACTGCAACTCGACTTCGACCTCGTAGGTCCGCTGCGGCGTGAAGGCGGCGAGGCCGTAGCGCGGGAGCGGCGTGAATGCCCAGCCATCGTCACGCTTCGTGACCTCCAGCGTCAGATCGTCGTCGCTCACTACCCGCAGGGTCCACTCAGCGTACTCGAACGCATCGACGCGCGCGCCGTCGGCGGTGGGCCAGACCGTGAGCGGGGCCTGGTCACGGATCTCGGTGACGGGCGTACGCCACGGCCCGTTCGTCTCGATGCCCAGGTCGCGGGGAATGCAGGGCGCGGCCTCGACGGTGTAGACGGGCGAGCGAACGTCGAAATAGCCGGGGTAGCGCCCCGCGACGGAGATAGCGAGGGCGGCCTCGGGCGCGGCGAAGTCGTAGCGGAACGCCGTGCGGCGGGGGTTGACCGCCATCGCGTGCGGCGTTGTGCCGAGCCGCGCGGTCATCTCGACGCGGTCCGGTCGGCGGATGTTGGCGACGAGCGTGTCCCGGCGGCCCTGGTCGTCTGGCGGACCGAGCAGCGTGGCCCGCACCCGCATCGTGTCGCCGACGCAGGGCCGCAGCACCGCCCCGTCCGTCTCGACCGGATACCCCTTCGCGCTCACCACCTCGACCGCCAACTCGACCGCTGCTTCGGGGAGCAGGAGCACATCACCGGGGGCGACGGCCCGGTCGAAGCCGAGCTGGATCTCGCCAGGCGGGATGAGCGCCCCTGCGCCCGAGCCTGCGGGCCGAACCTGCGTGACGGAGCCGAAGAGCGCGTACGGGGCCAGACGCGGGATGCGTGTCGTGAGCGTGGAGTCGAACGGGAGCGCGTCGCGGTCGTGTGCGGCCGTCCGGAGGCGGGCCAGCGCGGCGAGGCTCGCATCCTGCTGGACGAGCGTGAGGCGGCGCAGCGGAAACTCGGAGTCGAAGACGAGGGCGCTACCGCTGTGGCGGACGTCGGGCTGGCCACCGAGCGTCCGCGCGGTGATGAGTGCCGCGATCTCGTTCATGCGCGCCACGATATCGTCGCGGCCGAGCGCGCGGTAGACCTGCGCCTGCGCGTCCGCCCAGACGGCTACTGCGGGCTGCGCGGCCAGCGCATCGAGCTCCTCTGGGTCCTCGCCGATAAGCAGGAAAAGCACCCGCGCCCCCGTCGCTCGGACGAAGGCCTGCGCCTGGGCGTCCAGCGCAGCGGCATCGGGGGCGTCCTCGAACGCGCCGTCGGTGAGCACTACGAGCCACTTCTCCGGCTGCGGCGCGCGGGCCAGCACGTCCTGCGCCGTCACCATCGACTGGTAGGGGGTCGTCCCCGCGAAGTCGTAGCGCGGCTGGCCGTTGAGCGAGTCCACGAGGGCCTGCCGTCCTACGGAGCCTCTGCCGAGCGGAAAGCGCAGGGGCGTCTCAGGCGCGTGCATCGTCACGACGTGTAACGCGTCGTCCTCGCGGAGGAGCGCGGCGAGCGTCTGCAGCGCGTAGTTGGCGTAGGCCCACGGCCCGCCGTTGTCGCCCTCGTCGCGGTGCAGCATCGAGCCCGAGTCGTCGTAGACCACCGCCACAGCGCGTTGGGCGTGCACCGTCGGCGCGAGCAGCAGAGCGAGCAGGGCGAAAAGAAGCAGGCGCATCGGGCAGTGGTGAGACTGCCTCAAACTAGCGCCTGCGCCACAGACGAGGAAGGGCTACCACGCCGGGCACGCCTGGCTCGACCAACTGTAGGCCGATGGCGTGGCGCAGGGCACGAAGTCCACCTGGCTGTCGGGGAGCACCATCAGGTGAAAGACCCACGAGCCACTCCAACTCGTCTCGCAGTCGCCATTGGGAAACCATGCGATGAAGGGCTGCCCGTCCGATCCGATGGAGAGCTGCGAGCCGTCCGCCAGACGGACGTACTGCCGACCGCTCAGCGAACACGTGCCTGCCGCTTCGAACCCGAGATTGTCGAGCGAGAAGCGGCCCATCGAACCGCCACCGCCTCCGAGGGCTGTGGGTTTGTCGATCCACGCCTGGATCGCGCTCACGTACTGCATCGCCTTCACGATCGCATCGTCCTGGCGAGACTTACGGTACCCGTCGTTGAAGGCGTCGATGCCGGAGACGACCGCGAGGCCGACGATGACGATACCGAGGACGAGGAGCAGGAGTTGTTGTTGGCCCATGGGAGAAGGGAGCTACCACGAGCAAAGGCTCGGGTCAGGGTTGGCAAGGGTCTGTCCGTTGTAGTTCCAGCCGTTGGTAGCGGTGCTGTAGCGACCAACGCGGTGGACGATGCAGGCTGGATCGGGGCCCCAGACCCCGACCTCCACGTTGGTGTTGCCCACTTGCCGCCAGGGGTTCGGGTGGAGGTGGATGCGCGGCATGGCGCTGTCGTCCCGGTAGAGCGAGCGGCGGTAGCCGTTGACGTCATAGGTCGTCCGGCTGCCGACGGCCTGCGTGACGGGGTAGCCGAGGTCTTCGAGCGTGAGCGACGAGAAGTCTGCCGTGCGTCCGCCGCCGCCCATCGCCACGGGCTTCTTCCACCACGCGATGAGCTCGGCGGCCATCGCGACGGCTTCCTGCGTGTGCTGGTCCGCGACGGCCCGACGTTGCATCTCGCCGAATGCCTGAATGCCCGAGGTGACAGCCAAGCCGACAACGACGATACCGAGGACGAGGAGCAGGAGTTGTTGTTGGCCCATGGCACAAACAGGAACAGGGTGCGAGGTTGATCAGGGCGTCCACGTACAGCCCTCGGGGCGCTCGGGATGCTGCTGCGGCAGATAGTCCCATGTCGACGTGCCGCCGCCAGCCCATGGTGCGTCGCTGCCCTTCCAGTTGGCCCAGCGCAGCGCAAAGCACTCGGGCTCAGGGCCGTAGAGGAAGACGGCGACGTGGATGCCTTTAGCGAGGTCATAGACGGCGACGTGGAAGCGTTCGGTATCCACGCCCCAGATCCCCACAGACTGACGATCAGCCCAGTGCCCGACGGTGCCCCACTCGTTGACTTCAGTGATTTCGGGCGTTAGGCCGAGGGAGCTCAGCGAGATCGTGTCGAAGTGGGGGTCATCCTGGCCGCCTCCCAACGCTGCTGGCATATCCTTCCACGTTGCGGCTACGCCAGCGAGCGCGACGGCCCGGTTGGTAGCGCGGTCGAGCGCGGCCTTGCGGTTGTTTTCCTCGAAGGCGTCGATGCCACTGGCGACGGCGAGGCCCACGATGACGATGCCAAGCACGAGGAGGAGAAGTTGCTGCTGGCCCATGGAGGTAGCGAGGCAGGGGGACGTCTGAAGTCACAGACCGCGGACACGTGCTGTCTGCAATCCGCTACGTTACAAGCATCATTCCGCCGCCGCCTTCCTGGCATCGCCGTCGATGTAAACCGTGCCGCGCTCGCTTCGAAGGACAACAATGGGGACCTGCGCGATACGCAGGCGCGCAGCATAGGGACGGGGCTGTCCTTTCTGCTCCGAGGCCGTGTGCTACCGATTTGCTCTACTCGGTGCCATGCCAGATTCGTTTCGCCCGAG
>JBCCRG010000234.1:0-6081 GCA_039208155.1 Bacteroidota bacterium
CGACGACACCGGGCTGGAGGTCTACATGCTGGACATGCGCCCGGGCGTCCACTCGGCGCGCTACGCGGGGGACGACGCGGACGCGGCGGCCAACCGCACGAAGCTGCTCGCCGAACTGGACGGGCAAGACGACCGCGCGGCGCGCTTCTCGACGGTGCTCGCGTTCGTCGAGGACGGGGTGGTGCGCCTCTTCACCGGGACGTGCGAGGGCGCGATCACCGAGCAGGAGCGCGGCAGCAACGGCTTCGGCTACGACGCGCTCTTCCTGCCGGACGGCCAGGAGCACACCTTCGCCGAAATGGACGCGGCCACCAAGAACGCCCTCTCGCATCGCGGCAAGGCCGTCGCGACGTTCGCGGGCTACCTCCGCGCCAAGCTCGCCTGATCGCGCGAGGACTATGATCGTGCCAGGACCATGATTGCGTTAGTGCAGCGCGTCTCGGAGGCGTCGGTCACCGTGGCGGACGATACGGTCGGCGCCATCGGGCCGGGGCTCCTCGTGCTGCTCGGCATTCACCGTGACGACACCGAGGCGGAAGCAACCTGGCTCGCGCGCAAGGTCGCATCGCTCCGGGTCTTCCCTGACGAGGATGGCCGGATGAACCGCGCCCTGCTCGACCTGATCAAGGACGGCAACCAAATCCATGACGGAAAGGCGGCGGGTGTGCTCGTGGTGAGCCAGTTCACCCTCTATGGCTCGCTCAAAAAGGGCACGCGACCGTCGTATAGCAACGCCGCCGGGCCCGACGTGGCCGAGCCGCTCTACGAGCGCTTCGTGGCCCTACTCGAAGCCGAACTGGGGCAACCAGTGCCAACGGGCGTCTTCGGGGCGCACATGGACGTGGCGCTGGTCAACGATGGGCCGGTGACGCTTTGGCTGGAGCGCAGTCCTGGCTGACATCGCAGGGCTACCCAGGCGAACCCAGCAGGGCGCGCACGAGACGGCGGTGAGTGGGATATTGCCGCGTTGCCACCAGCCCAGCCTGCTCTTCCATGCGCCGCCTTCTCGCCCTCTGCCTTGCACTCGCCGCCTGCGGATCGCCCCCTGCGACCAACGGAGGGGCCGAGGAGGACACCCCAGACGCCTATGTCTTCCACAACGCGACGATCTACACCGTTGACGCCTCAGCCCCGACGGCAGAGGCGCTCGCGGTGGAGGGCGGAGACGTGGTGGGTGTGGGCTCGGCGGACAGCCTGCTGGGCGCCTACCCCGACTGGCCGCGCATCGATGCGGAGGGCGCGACGGTGGTGCCCGGGCTCATCGATGCGCATGTGCACTTGATGGGCATGCTCACGGGCGAGGGGCTGGGGCAACTGCTGCTCAATGTCGATCTCGCGGGGACGGATTCTATAGCGGAGATCATCGACCGGCTGACGACGCATGAAGCAACGCTCACGGACGAGGCCTGGCTTGTCGGGCGTGGCTGGGACCAGAACGACTGGGAACCGGCAGCGGACGGGACCTACCCGTTTCCTTCTCGCCGCGACCTCGATGCGGTCTTTCCAGACCGTCCGGTCTTGCTCGAACGCATCGACGGCCATGCGTACTGGGCCAACAGTGCCGCGATGAGGCTGGCAGGCATCGACCCCGATGCGCCTGCTCCCCCTAATCCCGAGGGGGGAGCCTTTCTCCGTGACGAGGACGGAACCCCAACAGGCGTCACCATCGACAAAGCAGGCAATGCGCTTCAGGCCGCAGTACCGCCGATCAGTGAGGCGATGAAGCAGGAAGCGCTGCGTCGTGCCTTGGATGAGACGGCGAAGTACGGTCTGACCGGTGTCCACGAAGCAGGCACGTCGCTGGAGGTCTACCGCCTCTACGAGGCTGCCATCGAGGCCGAGGAGTTCGACCTGCGCCTCTACTCGATGGCGAGTGGGGATGGGGACGCCATGGCGCATGCGTGTGAGAACGGCGGGCGCGTCACGCACCCGAGCGGGCGGCTCCAGATGCGCAGCGTCAAGCTCTACCTCGACGGCGCGCTCGGCAGCCGGGGGGCCGCACTCATCGAGGACTACTCCGACGATCCGGGGAACCGCGGCCTGCTCTTCCTCCAGCCGGACGCGTTCGCCAACGTGGTCGCGGACGCGATGGACTGCGGTCTGCAGGTCAACACCCACGCCATCGGCGACCGTGCCAACCAGGTCGTGCTCGACGCCTACGCGCAGGCCATGGAAGACTTTCCGGGCAACCAGGGCCGTCACCGCATCGAGCACACGCAGGTGGCCACGCCTCTGGATCTCGACCGCCTCGTCGAACTCGACGTGATCGCCTCGATGCAGCCGACGCACGCGACGAGTGACATGCCGTGGGCGGAGGACCGCGTCGGGCCGACCCGCATCCTCGGAGCCTACGCCTGGCGCACCGTCCTGGACGCAGGCGGACGGCTCGCGCTCGGGAGCGACTTCCCCGTCGAGCGCGTTGATCCGATGCTCGGCTTCTACGCCGCAGTTACGCGCCAGGACGCCGCCGGCACGCCCGAAGGCGGATGGTATCCCGACCAGCGGCTCACGCGCGAAGAGGCCCTGCGTGGCTTCACGCTCGATGCCGCCTACGCCGCGTTCATGGAAGACGAGGTCGGCAGCCTGGAGGTCGGCAAGCGCGCTGACTTTGTGCTGCTCAGCCAGGACCTCATGACAGTGCCTGTCGAAGACCTGCTGAACACGCGCGTCCTCGCCACCTACCTCGACGGCCAGCGGATCTACGCGGCGGACTGAGGCGTGCCTGGTGTACCTTCCGCACCGTCTCCCCCGTGTCGCCGCCCTTACCCGACCCTCCGTCCGATGTCTGACCTCGACGCGCCTACCCTGGGCCATGTGGACGACCGCGCCCACATGGCCGACCTCAGCCCCCGCAGCCTGTCTGCCCGCACCGCCGTCGCCGCGGGGCGCGTGCTCCTCGGGGAAAACTCGTTTGCCCAAGTCCAGGCGGGGACCGTCAAGAAGGGCGACGTGCTCGCCCTCGCGCAGGTCGCGGGCATCCTTGGGGCGAAGCAGACCAGCCAGCTCATCCCGCTCTGCCACGACGTGCTCCTGCAGAACGTCGACCTCGACCTCGACCTCGACGAGGAGCGGCGCAGCGTCGAGATCCGCGCGCTTACGAAGGCGCAGGGGCCCACCGGCGTCGAGATGGAGGCGCTCACCGCCGTCTCTGTCGCCGCGCTGACGGTCTACGACATGTGCAAGTCCATCGACCGCGAAATCCGCATCACCGACATCGGCCTCCTCGCCAAGACCGGCGGCCAAAGCGGGGCCTACCGACGTAGCAATTAGTTCTCCGTGTTGCCGTTGGCCGTTCTGCTGTGTGATCACGCTGAACCAACAACACGGCAGCACGGCACCACAGCCAAACGGAAACACTGATTATGGACAACCTCCTCGGCGGCGCCAGCGCGATCCTCATTGTTGGGATCGTCCTCTTTATCCTGCTGCTGTTCTACTTCGTGCCGGTCCGGCTCTGGCTCGAAGCGCTCTTCTCAGGCGTCCGCGTCAAGCTCTCCGACCTGATCGGAATGCGGCTGCGTAACGTCTCGCCGAACGGCATCGTGCGCCCGCTCATCACGGCGCGCAAGGCGGGCATCGACGTTACGACGAACCAGCTGGAGACGCACTATCTCGCGGGAGGCAACGTCCAGCAGGTCGTCAACGCGCTCATCTCGGCGGACAAGGCCAACATCGACCTCTCGTTCCAGCAGGCGACCGCCATTGACCTTGCCGGGCGCGACGTGTTCGACGCCGTACAGGTGTCGGTGAACCCGAAGGTGATCCAGACGCCGCCGGTGTCCGCTATTGCAAAGGACGGCATCCAACTCCGTGCCATCGCCCGTGTGACGGTGCGCGCCAACATCAACCAGCTTGTGGGTGGTGCGGGGGAGGAGACGATCATCGCCCGTGTTGGCGAAGGCATCGTCTCGACGATCGGCTCGTCGGGCACCCACGCGGGCGTGCTGGAGAACCCGGACAACATCTCGAAGACGGTCCTCGCGAAGGGCCTCGACAGCGGGACGGCGTTCGAGATCCTCTCCATCGACATCGCGGACGTGGACGTGGGCGAGAACATCGGCGCGAAGCTCCAGACCGACCAGGCCGAAGCCGACCTCCAGGTGGCCCGTGCCAAGGCCGAGGAGCGCCGCGCGGCGGCCGTGGCGAAGGAGCAGGAGGAGCGCGCCAACCTCGTGGCCGCCGAAGCCTCGATCCCGCAGGCCATCGCGGAGGCGTTCCGCTCGGGCAACCTCGGGGTGATGGACTACTACAACCTCCGCAACATCGAGGCCGACACGAAGATGCGCAACGCCATCGGCGGCGACGAGACGCCGAGCGACAGCGGGAAGATCTAAGGGGCTAGTCCCTTGTCCTTTGTCATTGGTGGAAACTGAGAACGTGCGCCGACTCCAGTCAGTGACGCCCGCAGGGCGAACGAGGATCAACGCGTGACCAGCGACCGCATTGCCCGGCTTTCTGTGTTCGCGTCGGCGGCGGCGTTGAGTGCGACGCAGGACCTCGTCCGACTCACGCTGCCGCATCTCACGCACGCGGCCGAGCCGGACCTCGTCGCCGAGGAGACGCTCGCGCTCGTAGCGACGGTGACGGCGCGCGCGGCGGAGACGGGGCTGCGTGAGCAACGAGAAGCCCTGAAGGCCGTCGGGCCTGCGCTGGTCGAGTTGCCGTTTCTCTACCACGACTACCTCCTCGGCGTGCAACTCGTCGCCAAGGGCGAGGAGGGCGACGTGGACGTGGATCAAGCGGTCTACGACCGGCTGGCCCGGAAGTCGGAGTTCTACGCCGCGCACCTGCCCTTCGGTCGGTTTCCCGGCCCGCGCGCGCTCGACGACAAGCTGCCGCTCTGGATGGGCCGCATCTCGCCACCGAGGCTGCCCACGACGCCGCAGCAGCGCCTCGCGGACCTAGGTGCCGCCACGCTGCTGGCCACGCACGCCCGGCTCGTGCTTGCCTTCGCGCAAAAGGTGGGGGCCTGACTCTCCGTTTATCCACGCTCGGACTGATGGCCCTCGACCCGAACCGGCTCCACCCTGAAACGCTTGCCGTCCGCATGCAGGCCGAGCGGTCGCAGCACCGGGAGCACGCAAGCCCGCTCTACCTCACGTCGAGCTTTGTCTTCGACAGCGCCAAGCATGCCCGCGCGCTCTTTGCGAAGGAGGTCGAGGGGCCTGTCTATTCGCGCTACGCCAACCCGACCGTGGACGAGTTTGTGGCGAAGGTGTGCGCTCTCGAAGGGGCCCCGGCGGGCGTCGCGGTGGCGTCGGGGATGTCGGCCGTCTTCACGCCGATGGCGGCACTGCTGTCCGCGGGCGACCACCTGCTTTGCTCACGCTCGGTCTTTGGCTCGACGACCAAGATCGCGAAGGAAATCCTGCCCAAGTGGGGCATCGAGACGAGCTTTGCGCCCATCGACCAACCGGAGCGCTGGCACGAGTTCGTCCGCCCGACGACGAGGCTCTGCTACGTCGAGACGCCCTCGAACCCCGCGCTCGACCTGATCGACCTCGACTGGCTGGCCGACTTCTGCCACGAGCGCGGCATTCTGCTCTTCGTCGACAACATCTTCGCGACGCCCGTCGTGCAGCAGCCGATGCGCCACGGGGCCGACCTCGTGATGCACTCTACGACGAAGTTCATGGACGGACAAGGCCGGACGCTCGGGGGAGTAGTTGTCGGCAAGGAGGAGGTGATCGAACGAGTACGGCTTTTCGCGCGGCACACGGGGCCGGCGCTCTCGCCCTTCAATGCGTGGGTGGTGAGCCGCAGCCTGGAGACGTTGCACGTCCGCATGGAGCGCCACTGCGCGAGCGCGCTTCGGCTCGCCGAGTTCCTGGAGGCGCACCCGGAGGTCGCCTTCGTGAAGTACCCGCACCTGCCGTCGAACCCGCAGCACGACCTCGCGCTGCGGCAGATGACGCTCGGCGGTGGCCTCGTGACGTTCAGCGTGCGAGGCGGCATCGCGCAGGGCCGCCGCTTCCTCGACGCGCTGGAGCTGTGCTCGCTGACAGCCAACCTTGGCGACACGCGTACCATCTGCACGCACCCGGCGAGCACGACCCACAGCAGCCTGTCCGACGAGGAGCG
>JBCCRG010000235.1:0-6059 GCA_039208155.1 Bacteroidota bacterium
CCAGCCGGTCCTCATCGAGGGCAAGGCAATCCGCCTCCACCCGCTCGCCTGTACCGCTTTCAACGCGGACTTCGACGGCGACCAGATGGCCGTGCACGTCCCGCTCGGGCAGGCCGCTATCCTGGAGGCGCAGATCCTGATGCTCGCCAGCCACAACATCCTCAGCCCAGCGCACGGCGGCCCGATCGCGGTCCCGTCGCAGGACATGGTGCTTGGGATGTACTACCTCACCAAGAGCCGCGACGGGCTCAAGGGCGAGGGCATGCGCTTCGGCACCATCAACGAGGTGCAGCAGGCGTACGACCGCGGCATCATCGACCTCCACGCCAAGATCAAGCTTCGCCTCGACGAGGGCCCCTCATTCGACGGCAAGCACGCGCAAGGCACCATCATCGAGACGTCGACGGGCCGCGCGCTCTTCAACGCGATTGTCCCGAACGGCGTCGGCTACATCAACGAGGTCCTCGGCAAGAAGAACCTCCGCCGCATCATTGGCGGCATCTTCGCCCGCACGGATTTCCCGCGCACAGCCGCCTTCCTCGATTCGATCAAGGACATGGGCTTCCGCCAGGCCATGCTCGGCGGGCTCTCGTTCAGCCTCGCCGACATCGTCATCCCGGACGCGAAGCACGAGCTAATCGACCAGGCCGACGAGCGCGTCGCGGAGATCCGTGGCAACTACGAGATGGGCTTCATCACGGAGTCCGAGCGCTACAACCAGGTCATCGACGTCTGGACCTCGACGAACAACAAAATCTCGGACGTCCTCTACGTCGCGCTGAAGGACGACGACGAAGGCTTCAACGCCATCTACATGATGGCCGACTCCGGGGCCCGTGGTTCGCGCGAGCAGATCCGTCAGCTCGGCGGCATGCGTGGC
The DNA here is from genome assembly GCA_039208155.1 of Bacteroidota bacterium. Taxonomy (GTDB): domain Bacteria; phylum Bacteroidota; class Rhodothermia; order Rhodothermales; family Rubricoccaceae; genus JBCBEX01. The sequence continues at coordinate 881 of JBCCRG010000235.1, forward strand.
CTCATGGCGAAGCCCCGCAAGAGCCTCGACAGCGGCTCGGGCGCGATCATCGAGAACCCGATCAAGTCCAACTTCAAGGAAGGCCTGACCGTCCTGGAGTACTTCATCTCCACGCACGGTGCGCGTAAGGGCCTCGCGGATACGGCGCTCAAGACCGCCGACGCGGGCTACCTCACGCGCCGCCTCGTGGACGTGAGCCAGGACGTGATCGTGACGGAGCCGGACTGCGGCACGCTGCGCGGCATCGTCACGGGCGCGCTCAAGGACAACGAGGACATCGTCCAGCCGCTCGCCGAGCGCATCCTCGGGCGCGTGTCGGTCCACGACGTGAACGACCCGCTTACGGGCGACCGCCTCGTGAACCGCAACGAGCTCATCACCGAAGAGATCGCCGACGCGATCGCGCAGACCTCCATCGAAGCCGTCGAGATCCGTTCGGTGCTCGCGTGCGAGGCCCCGCGCGGCGTGTGTGCGCTGTGCTACGGCCGTAACCTCGCCACCGGCCGCATGGTCGAGGCGGGCGAAGCCGTCGGCGTCATCGCAGCGCAGTCCATCGGCGAGCCGGGCACGCAGCTCACGCTCCGCACCTTCCACATCGGTGGTACGGCCAGCCGCATCGCGGCCGAGTCGACCATCCAGTCGAAGTTCGCGGGCACCATCGCGTACGACAACCTCCGCACGGTCGAGTACGACGACGGCGAAGCGCCGAAGACCATCGTACTCGGGCGCTCCGGCGAAGTCCGCGTCATGGGTGACGACGGGCGCCAGCGCATCGCCTACACCGTCCCGTACGGTGCGGAGCTGCTCGTCTCCGAAGGCCAGACCATCGAGAAGGGTGACGTGATCGCCTCGTGGGACCCGTACAACTCGGTCATCATCTCCGAGGTCACGGGCAAGATCGGCTTCCAGGACATCATCGAGGGCACGACCTACCGCGAGGAGTCGGACGAGCAGACCGGCTTCCGCGAGAAGGTCATCGTCGAGACGCGCGAGCGCTCGCTGACCCCAGCGATCCTCGTGAAGACGAACGAGGACACGAAGGAGTACCCGATGCCGGTGCGCGCCCGCCTCCAGGTGGATGGCGGCGACGACGTGCAGGCAGGCCAGGTGCTCGCCAAGATCCCGCGCCAGTCGGCCAAGACGCGTGACATCACGGGTGGTCTCCCGCGCGTGATCGAGCTCTTCGAGGCGCGCTCGCCCACCGAGGCAGCCGTCGTCTCCGAGATCGACGGCGTCGTGAGCTTCGGCGGCCGTAAGCGCGGCTCGCAGGAGGTCATCGTCACCAGCCGCGACGGCTCGACGGAGAAGACCTACCTCGTCAAGCTCTCGAAGCACCTCCTCGTGCACGAGAACGACTACGTCAAGGCGGGCGAAGCCCTCTCCGACGGCCAGATCTCGCCGGACGACATCCTCGCCATCCTCGGGCCCACGGCCGTGCAGGAGTACCTCGTGAACGAGGTCCAGGAGGTCTACCGCCTCCAGGGCGTCGGCATCAACGACAAGCACATCGAGGTGATCGTCCGCCAGATGATGCAGAAGGTGCGCATCACCGACCCGGGCGACACGACGTTCCTCGAGAGCGACCTCGTCAACCGGTTCGACCTCGCGAAGGCCAACGACGACCTCTACGACCAGTTCGTGGTCACCGACCCGGGCCAGTCCACGCTGCGCATCGGCCAGGTGGTCGGGCGTCGTCAGCTCCGCGAAGTCAACTCGGAAATGAAGCGCCAGGACCTGCAACAGGTCCAGGTCCGCGAGGCCGAGCCTGCCGTCGCGGAGCCGGTGCTCCTCGGCATCACGCAGGCCGCGCTCGCGACCGACTCGTTCATCTCGGCGGCCTCCTTCCAGGAGACGACGAAGGTCCTCACCGAGGCGTCCATCGCCGCGAAGGTCGACGGGCTGCACGGGCTGAAGGAGAACGTGATCGTGGGGCACCTCGTCCCAGCGGGCACGGGCCTCCGGCAGTACACCGACATCGTCGTTGGCTCGAAGAAGGAGCTCGAAGCGCTCCAGGCCGCTACCGATGCCATCGACGCCGTCCTCGACGGCGACGGTGGGGGCGACGGCCTCTCGGCGGCCGAGCAGGACGAGGCCGTGGCAGAGATCAGCCGCCGCCTCGGGCTGTAACGCTTGCGGCTTCGCACAAACAGAGCGCCCCGACTACCGCGAAGGTGGCCGGGGCGCTGTGCGTTCGAGGCACTGGCCGATTAGCGGTTGTAGGTCTCGATGGACTGCTGGATGAGGTCCTGTCGCATGAGCTGGGGGATCCACGACGAGACGGCCACGCCGACGCCAACGAATACGAGCGGGCTGATGTCCGCGCTAGACTCCTCAGCGAACGGACCAACCTGATCCGATCCGGACCCGAACTCCGACTGCGTAGCACCGACGACGGCCAACGCGAGCCCCGCACCGATCAGGCCCCACTGGACGTAGGTGAGGGTCTGGTGCTGGTTGACCAGAGCAAGCGCCTCAGGGTGGTCCGCCATGACTGGACGTAGGTTGGAAGCGGAGGCTTTCTGAACATCTCCGCCGCCGACGCGGAAATACTCGTAGGTCGAGGAATTTCCTCCAGTAAAGGTCTGCGTACCGTTGGGGCCGGGCGTCCACATGCCTGGGGTCATGACGGTTTTGCTGTAGAGGCTGATGCGACCAGCCTCAACGCGGCGCAGGAGGGTGCGGCTGCCCGTAAGCTGGCCAACGACAAAATTGCCGTCCTCGTTGTTGACCTCGGATACCTGGTCGAGCTTGTACTCGGTCGAGTCGTTGACGACGATCCGAGTTGAGCGAAGGAAGGGCTCACGGATATTTACGTCGCCGCGCAGGGTGTCGCCTTCAGCGAGGATGACATACTCGTCGAAGGCGGGTGGGGCGGGAGGATCAGCAGGGGCTTGGGCGTAGAGGGAGAGGCTGAGCAGCAGCAGACCCGCACTGAGAAGGGAGCGGAGCATAGAGGCGCGGAGGGTGGGTGAGCAAGGGCCCCTAGGTACGTGCCCGAACGGCACAGGTGCAAGCGTCCTCGGCGAAGAAACCTATAAGGGAAACCCTTAGATCGAGCCGCGTGCCTTGAGTTCGAGGTAGCGGTTGATCGTGTCCACGGTGAGTGTCTCCGGCGTCGTCAGCAGCGCACCGATGCCATGGCGCTGGAGCGTCCGGGCGACTTCCTCCTGCTCGTGCGCGAACTGCTCCGCGACGGCCTTGACGTAGACCTCGCCGACGCGCTCTGCCTTGCGTCCCCGAATCTCGCGGAGGGCTGTGTTCTCGAAGAAGACGACCACGAGCCGGTGCTGCCGGGCGATGGCGCGTAGGAGCGGGAGGCGGCGTTCGAGGCTCGCCTTCGTCTGGAGGTTGGTGAAGAGTAGCAGCAAGCCACGCTGGGGGAGTTGGCGACGGACGGTCGCGTAGAGCGCCTCGAAGTTGGGGTCCTGAAAGCCCGGCTGCTGCGCGTAGAGCGCTTCGAGAATGCGCTGGAGCTGCGTGCGGCGGCGCGTGGCGGGGAGGACGGTCTTGATGCGCGCGTCGAAGGTGACGAGCCCCGCCTTGTCGTTCTTGAGGAGCGCCACGTTGAGGAGCACGAGCGCGGCGTTGATCGCGTGGTCCACGAGCGTCATGCCGTCAAAGGGGTCGCGCATGGCGCGGCCGAGGTCGAGCACGGCGTAGATCGGCTGGGCGCGCTCGTCCTGGTACTGGTTGACCATCAGCGTGCCGCCATGGCGGAGGTCGCCGCTGCGGGCAGTGGCCTTCCAGTTGATCGCGCGGCGGTCGTCGCCGGGGACGTAGGTGCGGATCTGGTCGAACTCCATCGTGTGGCCCACGCGGCGGACGCGCTTGACGCCGACCTCGGCGAGGCGGTTGCTCTCGGCGAGGAACGCCCACTTGCGCATCTGGAGGAACGACGGGTAAACCTTCACCTCAGCGTCGGCCTCCGCCCGCACGCGGCGCAGCAGCAGCCCGATGGGCGAGGCCACGTACGCATTGATCGCGCCGAACTGGTAGGCTCCGCGCTCGACGGGTCGCACGGCGTAGTCGATGGTGTGCCGTTCGGTCGCGCCGAGTTGAAAGCGGAAGTCGAGGTCGCGCTCCTGAAACTGCACGGGCACCTCGTCGATGAGACGCACGCGGACGAGGACCGGGTAGCGGCTCGCCACACGGATCGCGACGGGGTTGGGGTCTCCGTTGGAGAGCTTGTCGGCGACTTCGCGCGTCAGGTCCAGCCCGCGGCCTCTGCTCCAAAGCAGGACGGCGTCGACGCAGACAGCTACAGCCAGCGCGACCGCGCCGAGCCTCGCTAGCGACGCGAGCACTGGCACCCAGTGACCGAGGGCGAACAGCACTGCGACACCGCCGAGTGCCCAGAACAGCCGCTGCGGTGCGTATACGTCCAGCAGCCCGTGCCAGCGCGGCGAAGTCGTCGGTGAGGTGGGGTGAGGCACTGCCATCGCTCAGTCCTGTACCACCTCGTCGCGCATCGTCGTGAGGTGATGCCAGCGCTCTTGCACGAGCAGCACGCGGTGCTCCGCGATGAGGACGGCCCCGATCATCCCCTCGTCGCCCCAGGTAGCATCGAGCAACTCGAACTCGACGTCGCGGAAGGCGAGCCAGGCCCGCTGGGCGTCCCGGAGGGCGGTGCGCGCGTCGTCGTCCAACGCGCGGCGGAGCGACTGGTACACCTCGTTCAGCGCGGCGTCCCAGCGGTCGTACTGCTCCGCCCGGCAGTCGATCAGCGGGGCGAGCGAAGAGCCGGACTGAGCGGTGTACTCTTCTACACACTGGTCGTACGCTACTTCGATCTCCGCCTCGATGCCCTGTGCTGCTGTGGTCGGATAAGCGCACAGTGCTGCAAGCAGCCCGAGCGCACAGAGGTGGGTGCATGCGCGTCTGGTCATCGCGGGACCTCCACGCTCTGCACGACGCGGTCTACAACGGTGTCCATGCGCACGCCCTCGATCTCGCGTTCGGCCGTGAGCTGGAGGCGGTGGCGGAGCACGGGCGAGGCAACGGCGCGCACGTCGTCCGGCGTCACGAAATCGCGGCCCGCCATTGCGGCGACGGCCTTCGCGCCGGTGAGGAGCGCGAGCGAGGCACGAGGGCTGGCTCCGAGCGCCAGCGCGGGATGCGACCGCGTCTGTGCCACGACGGCCGCGATGTAGCCGAGCAGCTTCGGATCGACGTAGAGCGC
>JBCCRG010000236.1:0-6057 GCA_039208155.1 Bacteroidota bacterium
GCGTCCGCAGGCGGTCGGCGAAACGGTGCTGTTCGATGGCGAGATACGCCTCGGCCATCGCGGCCTCCTCGGCGAACGGCACCAGGTCGCGCTCGGATGCGGCGAGCGCGTAGCGCAGCAGGTCGCCCAGCCCGACGACCATCGCCCGCGCCTCGGCGGTGTCGACGGCGAGCGTCGCGTTGATCGAGTTGAGCGTGTTGAAGAGGAAGTGCGGGTTGAGCTGCGCCCGCAGCGCCGCGAGTTCGCGCTCCTGCGCCAGCACGAGCAACTCGCGCGCCTGCTGCTCCCGGAGTCGCAGCCGGTCCACCGCGCGGATCGCGTGCATGACCGACACGAAGAGGATGTACTCGGTGAGCTTCGAGAAGAGCATCCACTGGATGTCGACGGGGACGATGTCGAACAGCAGCGACTCGCCCGTGAGCGCGCCGAGCACGAGCGCGAAGCTGACGTACCACGCCGCGACGAAGACCGGAGCGAGCACGGCGTGGACGGCCAGCCGCCAGCCCCACGCCACCTCGTCGAGCTTGCGGATGGCGATCCACCAGACGGGGAGCAGCCACAGCCCGGTGAGCACGTATTCCAGCAGCGACGCCATCAGCGACGGCCACGCACTCGGCTCGAAGAGCATCGACACGGCGTCGTACTGCGCCGTGAGCAGCCCGATCACGACGGCATAGAGCACGCCCACAGCAGCGGCGAGCGCCAGCCCGCGTAGGGTCAGTCGAGGCGGCGGCGTGGCGAGGTGCATGGGAGGTAGTGATTCGGTGGTTCAGTGGCTCGGTGCTTCAGGGGTCTTCCCACCGAAACACCGAGCCACCGAAGAACTGAGCTACTCTGCCGCCGCGACCTGTGGGAGCAGCACGCGGGAGACCCAGCCATACGATGGGTTGATCGCGAGGGCTTGCTCGTAGGCGGCGCGGGCCTCGTCGGGGCGCTCGAGTTCGCTCAGGGCGAGGCCGAGCCAGGCGTAGGCTTCGTCGTGGCCCCACCGGGGCGCGAGCGGGTCGGCGGGCGGGTTCGCCGCCTCAGCCTCGAAGAGCGTGATCGCGCGGCGGAAGCCCTCCATCGCGCGCTCCTTGCTGCCCCCCCACATCTTCGGCGTGAAGAGCAGCGACTGCGCCTCGGTCATCACTACGCGCGGGTTGTCGGGGTCGGCGGCCTTGCCGCGGTCCATGATGCGGCCCACCTTCGGCCCGATCAGCATGCCGAGCATCGGCTTCATGCCGACCTTCTGGCCGAGCAAGCTGGAGTGCAGCGCATACGCCTCGGCAAAGTCCGGGCTCAGTTCTTCGGCCTGCTCCAGGTGCTCGATGGCCGCGTCGATCATGTCCACGATCTCGTCTTTCTGCTCCTCGCGGTCGAACATCACGAGGCGGCGCTCCATCGCCTTAGCGGCGTAGTAGTGGGCGTAGGCTTGGACGCGTGGCTCCTCGGCGTTGGTGGCGCGCACGAAGGCGGCCTCAGCGCGCTGCATCGAGGCCTGATCGGCGGTGTTGACCGCTCCGTAGAGCTGCGCGCGTGCATCGACGATGAGTTGCTCGGGCGGAGACAGCGCAGGCGCAGCGTCGTCCTGCGCAAAGGCAGGCACGGTGAGGACGAGCGCGAGGAGGATGAGCAGGGCGTGTCGCATGGGTTGGGTATGGTTGTGTGGGAAGAAACGGATAGCGTGGCTTTGGGTCGTAGTCGACATAGGATCGAGGCGATGCTGCGTGTTACGTATTGCGTATTGGGCACTGCTGAACACGCAACACGCGATACGCAACAGGTGCTGTGACGCCGGACTCGCCCGGCTTGCGCGGTCGATCATCGCCGGACGAGTTCGAGGGTGACGCCGGCGTAGACGAAGCGGTCGTAGTCGGAGCGGCGCGCGGTGCGCGTGGCGTAGTCGGCGCTGTAGTCGTAGCCGAGCACGTTGCGCTGGCCGAAGGCGTTGGCGAGCGAGACGTAGAACGTCGCCCCGTGCCCGTTGCCAAAGGGCTGGTACCACGACGCGCTGAAGTCCACGCGCGAGAACGTCGGCAGGCGCTCACTCCCAACGGGGCCTTCGACAGGGAGGAAGTAGCCCGCATCTGCCTGCTGGGCATCGAGGATCGGCGTGTGTGGGCGGCCCGTGGCGAGCCGGAGCGTCGTGCCGACGGTGAGGAAGCGCCACATGCGCACCTTGCCGACGGCGGTGAGGTGGTGCGTCGCGTCGAACGGCGCGGGGCCGTCGTCGAGCGTGGCGGTGTCGCCCTGCCAGCGCGTCTGCGTGCGCTCGGATCGGAGGAGGCTGTATGAGAGCCAGCCGTTGAAGCGCGTCCGAAGGAAGGCGCCATATTGCGCGAACACGTCGATGCCGCGCGCGAGGCCGGAGCCGTCGTTTGCCCAGCGCGTGCCGAACTCGCTCGCGGCGTCAGGCACGCGGACGAGGAGGTTATCGTACTGCTTCCAGTAGCCCTCGACGCGCAGCCGGAGATGCTTGCGCTCGTATTCGCCCCCAGCGATCACGTGGACCGCCTGCTGCGCGCGGAGGTCGGCGCTGCCACCGGAGGCATCGTCGAACTGCTCAGGCGACGGAAACTGGCTGTAGCGCCCGGCGGCGACGTGTAGGTGCGCGTCTTCGGTGAGTTGGAGCCGCAGTGCCGCGCGCGGGTCGAGGACGGCCTGCTGCGCCTCGGTGTGGTAGTCCGTGCGCAGCCCGACGTTGGCGAAGAGGCGGCGGCTCAACTGTGCCTCGGCGAGGGCGTAGCCGCCGGTGCGGACGGCATTGGACCGCTCATCGATGGAGGTCGTCGCGGCGTCCGGGTCGAGGACGTCGCTCTCGGTGGGGATCGCGCCGCGGAAGCGTCCGGCGAAGCGCCGCACCTCCGCGCCCGTCGCCACGCGGAGCTTGTCGGAGATGCTGCGCTCGGCGTCGAAGCGCCCGCCCAGGACGGTGTCGTCGGTGGCGAGGTCGAGGTTGCCGAGCGAGCTCGCGCTCGTGAAGGTCGTCGCGGAGAGGCTGCCCTGAAGGAACCAGTCGCCGAAGACGTCCTGCCAGCGGAGCACGTTGAGGAGGTTCTCCTCGGTGGCGCGGTAGACGCCGTCGAACGAGGGCTGCGGCGTGCGCGCGCCAACGCGGTTCTCGGTGCGGTAGCTGAAGAACTTCACGACGCCGCTCGGGCGGTAGCGGTAGGCCACGCTGAGGTTGGTGTCGTACGCGCCCGGCGTCTCCTCGAAGTCGGTGTCGAGGCGGTTGACGGCCATGAGCAGGCCCGTCGCGGAGCGGTTGCCGGAGAAGCGCACACCGAGCTTGCCGTCGAGCAGCCGCGCGTTGACGCCGAGCGCCGCGCCTGCCAGCCCCGCGTTGAGCGTCGCCGACGACTGCTGCGGCTCATCCAGCGTTTCGAGCGCGACGACGCCGGAGAGCGCATCGCCGTGGCGCGCGGAGAAGCCGCCGGCGGAGAAGTAGGTGTCCTTCAGGAAGAACGGCGGGATGGTCCCGAAGATGCCACCCGTGGCCGACTCGTAGCGGTAGGGGTGCTGGAGGACGGCCCCGTCGAGGAGGATCGCCGTCTCGCCGACGTCGCCGCCGCGCACGAAGAGGCCGGAGCCCTCGTCCACCATCGTCACGCCGGGGAAGGCCTGGAGCGCGCGATAGACGTCCGCCGCAGCACCGGGCGTGGTCACGACTTCGAGCGCCGAGAGCGTCGCCGTGGGCGCGTCGCCCGCCCGGAACGCGCTGCCCTCGATGGACACCTCGCCGAGCGTCACGAGCGTCTCGCGCATCCGGAAATCGACCCGCACCGTGTCGCCCGGCACGAGCGTCACGGCACGCTCGACGTCCTCGAAGCCCACGAGCGTGGCCCGCACCGTCGCGGCCCCCTCCTGTCGCGTCGGGAAGGCGAAGCGCCCCGCGTCGTCCGTCACGTCCCCGTCGATGGTCCCAGCGACAACGACGTTCACAAGCGGCAACGGCATTCCCGCGCCATCAACGACGCGCCCGGTCACGACCGTAGGATCGGTTTGCGCTGCGACGGTCGGCGTGGCGAGGAAGGCGACGAGGAAGAGCAGTAGGGCACGCATGGCAGGATGGGCAGAAGCGGTCTGAAGGTGACTCGCTAGCCCCTACTGGTCCCTCCCTTGCAGGATGCGCCGCGTTCGGTGAGCCGCGTGAGCAGTCGGTGAGCCGCAGCACGGTTGGGGTTTGGACGTGTGGAGGTGTGAACGTGTGGACGTGGGACTCGGCCGCAGCACCTCAGCGCGACCACCGACGTGAACCCACTCGACGCTGGCTAATCGGGTACAATCGGGTATAGAATCGGGTACGTCTGCGGCTCGGGCCGCCCGGTGGTCGCGTTCCCAGGCTTCCAATATGGCTTTCCCTCATGCATGAGGGGGACAGCTTGACTGCCGCCCCTGCCATTCAACAGCCCACGCGTCAAGCGGGGGGAGCCAAGCCAAGCACCACTTCCGAGCCGTGTAGCGTGGGAGCCACGCGCCAGTGCTGTCCGGCGATGGCCGTCTCCTGGTAGGCACCGCAATGCGAATCCAGGCCGCCGGGGGATCCCGTCGCGACCTCCTGCCGTGCACGCATCCTACTCATTTCCAGACGATCTCCTCGCTATGACCCGCCTCCTTGCCGCCGTCTGCGCCCTCGCGCTGTGCACTGCCGTTCCCGCCGCCGCTCAGAACTTTTCCATAGAGCGCCTCGACCAGCACATCCGCACGCTGTCGGACGATTGGTTCGAGGGCCGCGCGCCGGGCACGCCGGGCGAGGACAAGACCGTCGCCTACCTAGCGGGCGCCTTCGCCAGCGTCGGGCTACAGCCGGGCGGCGACCTGCGGCCCGACGGCTCGCGGACCTGGACGCAGGACGTGATCCTCACCCGCTCGATCATGGACGACCCGCCGGAGCTGTTCCTCACCATCGGCGGCGAGCGCGTCGCGATGGTGCAGGACCAGGACCTCGCCGTGCGCGCCCCCGTCAACGGCATGGCGGAGGTGCGGCTCGACGACGTGCCCTTGCTCTTCGTCGGCTACGGCACCCACGCCCCCGAGCGCGACTGGTCCGACTTCAAGGACGTGGACGTGGCGGGCAAGGTGATCGTGGCCCTCGTCAACGACCCCGACTTCGAGGTCGGCGAGGGCGTGTTCGGCGGCGAGGCGATGACCTACTACGGGCGCTGGACCTACAAGTACGAGGAGGCCGCCCGGCGCGGCGCAGCGGGCATCCTGGTCATCCACGAGACCGAACCGGCCAGCTACCCCTGGGGCGTCATCTCCAATGGCAACGACGTGACGCTGGACATCGTCCGCGAGGACCCCGCGGCGGCGCACTCGGCGCTGCAGGGCTGGATGCACGTCGACATCGCCAGCCGCCTCTTCGAGGCTGCGGGCACGACCTACGCCGACGCCAAGGCGATGGCGCAGCGTTCCGACTTCCAGCCGATGGAGCTAGGGTCCACCATCGACGCCACCCTGATTGCCCGCAGCGAGCAGATCGCCGCCAAGAACGTCGTCGGCATCCTGCCCGGGACGGAGCGCCCCGACGAGCACATCCTCTTCACCGGCCACCACGATCACCTCGGCGTCGGCCAGCCCGACGAGACGGGCGACACGATCTACAACGGGGCCATCGACAACGCGACGGGGCTGGCGTTCATGATCGAGATGGGCCGCGCGTTCGCAGAGGCCGGTGGGACCGAGCGCAGCCTCGTCTTCCTGGCCGTCGGGGCCGAGGAGAGCGGGCTGCTCGGCGCGAAGTACTACGCGGCCAATCCACTCTACCCGCTGGAGACGACGGTCGGCGTGCTCAACGTCGACGCGCCCGGCGTGCACGGCCCAACGCGGGACTTCTCGATCTCGGGCAGTGCTCAGCTCGGCCTGCTCGACCTCATGACTGAGGAGGCGGCCAAGCTGGACCGGAGCTATTCGCCCGACCCCAACCCGGCGGCAGGCAGCTTCTTCCGCTCCGACCACTTCGCCTTCGCGCAGGCTGGCGTCCCAGCCGTCAGCTTCCGCTCCGGCCGCGACCTCGTCGACGGCGGTACCGAGCGGGCCGCGGAGATCGCGGCGGATTGGGCTGCCAACTACTAC
>JBCCRG010000237.1:0-6048 GCA_039208155.1 Bacteroidota bacterium
CCGATGCCGACGAGCGCGAACGCGGTCTTGAGCGTGAGCGCGAAGAAGGTCCCGAGCCCGCCAATCGTGCCGACCATCGGCCCGAGGGCGCGGTCGAGGAAATAGTACGCCCCGCCTGCGCGCGGGAGCGCCGTGCTCAACTCGGCCTGGCTGAACATCGCTGGGAGGATGAGCACGCCCGCGAAGAGGTAGGCGAGCATCACCGAGGGCCCCGTCTTGGCCGCCGCGAGGCCCGGCAGGAGGAAGAAGCCGCTGCTGAACATCGCGCCCGTGCAGATGGCGTAGACATCGAACAAGCCTAGTTCTTTCTTCAGACGACCGGAAGTCGGGCGTACAGTGCCGGGGGAGGCAGCCATGTGGCAGGGGGAGCGGCGAGGGAAAAAGCGGGCAAGGATACGACACGCGCCTTGCCAGACGTGGCTGCGCCGCCAGCACCGTCATGCCCGGAGCACGGTCATTCCCGGAGCGTCGTCATATCCCGAGCACCGTCACCACGACCTCGCGGCGACGGGGCCGCACGTCGCACTCCAGGTGCACGATCTGCTGCCACGTCCCCAGCACGGGCTGCCCGTCCGCGATGGGGGCGCTGAGTGCGGGGCCGAGCGTGGTCGCCTGGAGGTGGCTGTGGGCGTTGCCGTCGCCCCATGCCTGCTCGTGTCCGTAGTGCCGTCCTGGCGGCATCAGCCGGTCAAGGATCGCAGGGAGGTCCTGCTCCAGCCCGGGCTCAAACTCGATGGTGACCACCGCCGCCGTGCTGCCGACGTTGAACACGTGCACCACGCCCGTCGCCACGCTGGAGCGCGCCACGACGGCTGCGACGGCCTCGGTGAGGTCCTGCATGTGCCCGTGGCCGGTCGTTTCCAGGCGAAGGCGCTCCTGATAGGCCATCCGTGCCGCAGTGGTGGGTGTGGGGAAGCAACGCGCGGCAACATAGGCGCGAGGTGCCGACCGCACCAAGCCGTCGGCGGTGCGCGTCCCTGTCACCCAACGTGCTTACCCTCTACTGCGCTCAGTAGCTCGCCGTGTTTTCGGTCTGGTAGGCCGAGATGCGGTCCACTTCGAGGCGGAAGGGGCCGTCTTGGCCGTCGTAGACGAAGAGCCCGACGTAGCGGCCTCGCGCCGGATCGAGGCGGTAGCTGGGGAGGGGGCGCCCGAAGCGTGAGGCGCGGAACGCGGTAAACGGAAGGCGCACCGTCTCCCACGTCCCCTCGGCGGTAGCCCTGAATGACGCGCGGTAGACGACGGGGATGCCGCCCGCCCGCTCGCCGGTGTACATCTCGAACTCGTACGTCCGGCCGTCGGCGCGGAAGCGGAGCTCGATGCCTTCGTACGCGCCGAGATCGTAGTCGCCGGGGCGCGTGCGGATGGACGAGAAGCCACCGCCGTTGGTGTTCGTCGCGCCCGCGAACACGACCGTCTCGTCGGTGAACGTCGGGCCGCCGACGGAGCGTCCGCCCATCACGTTGTCGTTGACGGTCGCCCAGCGCGGGGCGACGTCGGCCTCGGTGAAGTCGGTCAGCAGGCGCAGGGTGGACATGGCAGCATCGTCCTGGGCGAGCGTGGTCGGGACGAAGAGGATCGCGCTCGCACAGAGAAGGAGGAAGAGAAGGGCACGCATGGGAAGAGCGGGTAGAAGGGACGCGCCTCGGAGGTTCCGGGTGCGCTCGCTCTACCGCAGGACGCACCGCCGTGTTCGCCGCCCGCTGAGCACGTGCGACGAGCGGGACCTCCGCGCGGCCAGTGGGACTGCTCCTCGGACATCAGAGCGCGCCGACGCGTTCACATGGACGGTCTCCGCACTCGGCGCGCGAGGTAGACCGTTAACTTCGGGTCCCATCGCGCTCGTCACCGCCGCCCGTCTCATGCCTCTCTCCCGCCGCGCGTCCGCCCGCTTCGCATCTGTCCTGCTCGCCGCCGTGCTGCTGGCCGGCTGCGCCCGCTCCGTCCAGCGCGACGCGCCCCTCCCCGCCCCACCCCCGCCGACGGCTCCGCTCGTGGTGATGAACCTCGCCTCGCACCCCGACGACGAGGACGGCCTCACGCTCGCGCACTACCGCCACGCGCACAATGCGGTCGCCTACAGCGTGATCTACAACCGCGGCGAGGGCGGCCAGAACGAGATCGGGCCAGACCTCTACGAGCGCCTCGGGGCCATCCGCACGGCCGAGACGGAGGCCGCGGCGCGCATCCTCGGCACCCAGGTCTTCTTCCTCGACTTCGTGGACTTCGGCTACTCGAAAACAGCCGCCGAGTCGTTTGCGAAGTGGGGCGGGCGCGACACCGTCACAGCGCAGCTCGTGTACCACATCCGAAAGCTGAAGCCCGATGTCATTTTCACGAACCACGACACGCTCACGACCGGACCGCGTCGCCAGCACGGCCAGCATCAGGTCGTCGGCCTGAGCGCGTACGACGCCTTCGCCCTCGCCGCCGACGCGTCGTACCACCCTGAGCAGCTTGCGGAGCCGGGCGTAGACCTCTGGCAGCCGAAGCGGCTCCTGCTGCGCGACTGGCGGGCGCGCTCCCGGGACGACCTCCGCGCTCGCGCCGACGTGTCCGGCTCCGTCGTGGCGATCCCCGTCGGGGCGGAGATCCCGAGGCTGGGCGAGGCGGCCGCCGACCGCGCCGTGCGGGCCGCCGCGCAGCACCGCTCGCAGGGCTTCGACAAGTTCGCCCCCCGCTTCCGCCGCGACTCGACGTTCTTCGTGGAGCTACGCCGCGCGGAGGGCGTCGCGCCGCTCTCGGAGGACGCCACCGACTTCGCCGCTGGGCTCCCGCCGAACCCGCATGCCGCTCAGACGAGCCTTCGCTATCGTATCGACTCCGAACGCACGCGCCGACTCTTCGACGCACCGGAGGCGGAGCGCACCTGCTTCGACTACGAGGCTACGCCGTCCATCGCTGTACCGGGCGACAGGATCCGCGTTACGATGACGCAGGGCGACTGCCTCGTACGGTGGCCCGCAAGCGGGCGGCACTTCGCGTTCGGCGGTGCCATCGACACGACAATCCAGGTGGTGCCCAGCGACGACGGTGGGCCGCTGACGCTCGACCTCATGCTCCCCGCCGATGCTGAGCCGACGCTGCCGAAGTACCGCGCGCAGTACCGTCGCCGCCTCGCGAGCCCGCCGATCACGCTCGCGCTCAACGACGGTGCGGAGGCGGACTACCTCCCCGTCGAGATCGCGCCGCCGGTCGTGCTGGAGGACCTCCCCGACGTGGTGCGCCTCGGCGAGGGCGCGGCCCCGATCACCGTGGCGGGGCAGGTGTACGACGACGCCACCACCCAGGTACGCGTGTTCGCCTCCGTCGTCGTTCACACGCCCGACCCACGCGTGCGCTACCGCCCGTTCTGGCGCGTCGATACGCTGCTGACCCCGGACGCCGACGGCCGTTTCACCTACGTCGCCGACGCGGCGGCGCTCGAAGCCAAGGCCGACCTCGAACCGGGCCTCTATCGCTTCGTCGCCACCGTCGAGGCACAGGGAACGGGCGGCTCTACCGGTGCAGGCTACGACGAGGTACGTGCTGAGGCACGCGTGCTGCCCGAGATCGCCATCGCTGAGGACGTGCGGGTGGGCTTCGTGAAGAGCTACGACGACGCCACGCTCGACGCCCTCCGCGCGATGGGCTTCGCGGTCACCGAACTCGACTCGACCGCGCTTGCAGGGGACCTGAGCGCCTACGACACCATCGTGCTCGACATCCGCGCCTATCTCGTCCGCAATGACCTTCGCCGCCACAACGACCGCCTCCTCGACTGGACGCGGCGCGGTGGCCACCTCGTGGTGATGTACAACAAGACGTTCGAGTGGAACGAGGGCAACCCGCACCCCACCGGCGACGGCCCGCCCAACGCCGCGTACGCGCCGTATCCGCTCACGCTTGGCCGCGACCGCGTGACCGTCGAGGAAGCCGCCGTCGAGGTCCTGGTGCCGACTCATCCGCTCGTGACCGCGCCGAACGTGATCACCGACGCCGACTGGGACGGCTGGATCCAGGAGCGCGGCCTCTACTTCCCCGCCACCTACGACGAGCGCTACCTCGAACTCTTCGCGATGGCCGATCCCGACGAGGCCCCGCTGCGTTCGTCCACCCTCTTCGCCACCGTCGGCGATGGGAGCTACCTCTACACCGCGCTCGGGTGGTACCGCCAGCTTCAGCAGTTCAACCCCGGCGCGTGGCGGCTCGTCGCTAACATGGTGAGCTATCCGGCTTCGGGGTCGTAGGTCCCGGGTCGAAGGTCGCAGGTCGGTTCGATCTGCCCCTTCGGCGACAACCTATGACCTGTGACCTCAGACCTTCGACCCCGCTCATGCGCCCCCTTGAACCGGACCACCGCAAGCCTGAAGACCTCGTGCGCGGCCTCGCCTTCGCGGCGGCCCTGGGTGGGGCGGCGGCGTTCGTGATGGTCGTCGTGGCGACGTTGCGCGTGGGCGCGAGCCCGTTCCTGGGCAGCGTGGGCATCTTCGCGCTCATGATCGCGGTGGCGAACGGGCTGCTCTTCCGCAAGCTGAACCGGGAGCGGTCGTGACGCAGCCGACATCGGGGGTGCCCCCTGCACTCACGCCGCCGACTCGGTTTGCGGAGGTGCGCTTCTCGACGTACCGCCCGCAGAACGACATGCAGGCAGAGGCGCTGCGCGAGGCCGAGCGACTGGCCGGGCAGATCCGCGAACGCTATACCGCGCCGTGGTGGAAGCGTGTCTTCGGCAATGGGGAAGATGAGCTACGCGGCGGGCTTTACCTCGTGGGCCCTGTGGGGACCGGCAAAACGCACCTGCTGGCTTCGATCTACCACGCGCTGCACCCGGACGTGCCGTGCGCCTTCACGCATTCGAGCGACCTCTTCCGCGCGCGGCAACGCCCCGAGGATTACGCCCGCGGCCTCGCCGAGCGCGCCCGCGTGCTGCTCATTGACGAGGTGGAACTGGACGACCCCGCCGCTGAGGTGCGGCTCATCCACGTGCTCAAGACGCTGCGCGACCTCGGCGTGACGGTCGCAGCAACCTCCAACGCGGAGCCGGAGAAGTTCGTCTCGGCGCAGTTTGGAAGGGATCGGCTGGAGCGGTTTATCTCCGAGGAGTTCCGCAACACGTACCACGTCGTCTTCGTGGGCGGCGAGGACTTCCGGCAGCGCCTCGCCAAGCCGGGCAAGGCGTGGATCGGCCTGCGCGAAGCCACCCAGGCGGCGATGCGGCTCGCCTTCGACGCCGACGCGCGCGCGAAGCGCTGGATCGACTTCGAGGACCTGCTGCACCTCGCCACCAACACGGAGCGCTCGACGCTGCTCGCGCGGCTACTCGAACCCGACGCGCTCTACCTCGCCGACATCGCCGTGGACAACACCGACGATGCGCTCCGGCTGCTGCGCGTCGTGGACGACCTCTACACGGCCGACCCGCCGCCCGTCCTCCACTTCACCGCGACCGCGATGCCGGAGACCTGGTTCAACGCCGACGACGTGCACGTCGGGCTGGAGGCGAGCATCGCGGAGAAGTTTCTCCGCACGACCTCGCGGTTGCA
This sequence comes from Bacteroidota bacterium, assembly GCA_039208155.1. GTDB lineage: Bacteria > Bacteroidota > Rhodothermia > Rhodothermales > Rubricoccaceae > JBCBEX01. The sequence goes on from JBCCRG010000237.1 coordinate 5,526, forward strand.
TGCGATGTGCAACGTCGAGCGCGTGGGCGCGCGGCGCTGAGGCATCAAGGCAGTGAGGCACAGAGCACCTTGCTGATTTTTTAGCATACGCAATCCGGGAACGCGCACGTTCTCTGTTAGAACACGTTCCGGTGCGCACCAGGACGAACCGCACGGCCCTCCGGCTCGTACCTAGCGCGCACGTCCCCTTTCCCTTCATCCACAAACTCCGACGATGAGCACCGGCACCCAACGCCCCGACGCGCCCCGCTCCGGCTTCCGCCGCTCCGCCTTCCTCTTCGTTCTTGTCCTCGCCGCCTTCCTCGGCGGCATCGCTTTCGTCACGGCGGGCAGCGACCTGCTCGATGTCGTCACGAGCAGCCAAGCTGAGGCGCAGGTCGCTCCGCCCGTCACCGACGAGATCGAGGCGGCTTCCGAGCTTGGCCAGGCCTTCCAGACCGTGGCCGAGGCGATCAACCCGGCCGTCGTGCAGATTGCGTCCGCCCGCGTCGCCGAGCGCGCCGACCGGTTCGACGGCAACCCG
>JBCCRG010000238.1:0-6047 GCA_039208155.1 Bacteroidota bacterium
CACGACCGCGCAGGCCGTCGTGGCCAGGACCGACGCCCACGCGCCGTAGCGGTTGGCCCGCCGCCACACCACCGCCGCCCAGAACGCAATGCCGAGGAACGCCATGATGCGCCACACCCACTCCAGCCCGTCGAGGACGCTGGGCAGGAGCAGCGCCGTCGCCACGCCCGCGCCGACGACCACGAGCGACGACACGCGCCCGACGGCGAGGTAGTGGCGCTCGGAGGCATCGGGCCGGAGGTAGCGGCGGTAGAAGTTGCGCGTGAAGAGCGCCGAGCCCCCGGTCATGAACCCGCTCGCGCTCGCCACGACGGCGGCCACGACCGCCGCGAGCAGCAACCCGACCAGCCCCGCCGGGAGGAACGCCCGCGCGGCGAGTCCGAACGCCATCTCGCGCGTGCCCCGGTCGGCCTCGACGAGGTTCGCGCCGTCGGTGGCGAGGAAGGCGGCCGTGATGAAGATGCCTGAGAACGCCCAGCCGAGCGTCGCGAAGCGCTTGAGGAAGTTGCCGTACGTCCACCCCGTCCGGCAGGCGAGTTCGTCCTTGCCCGCGCCGTTGATCGCCATGTGGTGCGGCTGCACGGTCACGCCCACGAGCGCGTTGACGACGGCCATGACGACGTAGAACGCCGTGATCTCGGTGGTGGCGAAGAGGCCGAACCAGTCCACCGACTCCGGCAGCGCCGCCTGTGCCGCGCCGAGGCCGCCCGCCGTACTGAGCGCGAACGGGATGAGGAGGAACGAGAGCAGCAGAATGAAGAGCCCCTGCACCGCCTGCGTCGTGACGGCCGCGACGAGCCCGCCGATGAGGCTGTAGGCGAGGAAGAAGAGCATCATCCCGACGACCGCCGCCTCGGTAGACACCGCGCCCGCCGTGATCGCCTCGACGGTGACGCCCGCGCCTTTGAGCATCACGCCCGTCGTGGCGGCGAAATACGCCAGCCCAACAGCGGCGTAGGTCGCGCCCATCGCCGAGCCGTAGCGCTGCTCGAAGAAGTCGCCGATGGTGATGTAGCGCAGCCGCCGGTAGACGGGCGCGAGCAGCCAGAAGAAGGGCGTCGAGAAGAGGTACATCCACTGCACCCAGATCCCCGCGAAGCCGACCTGCGCGGCGGTCCCGCTCACGGCCACGACCTGGCTCGTCCGCGTCCCCGTCCCGAACGCCTGCGCGATCATGAACAGCCGCCCGAAGCGCCGCCCGCCCATGAAGTAGTCGCCCGTCGTCGCAACAGCGCGGCTCGCCCACAGCCCGAGCGCGGTGATCCCGGCGATGTAGCCGCCGAGCACGAGCCAGTCTATCGCAGCCAGTCCTAGCATGACACGATGGACTGGTGTGCCTTCGACTGCGTACTAGAAGCAGTGGAACGTTTGCTCGATCCCACACCTTGGTCATCCCCGACTTGATCGGGGATCCATACGGGGTATCGCATGGATTGATTGGTGTCGGCCTTCGGCTCCCGCTTTCGCGGGGATGACTCTGAAGCGAGTTTGCTGCTCCCGAACGGAGCGTACTGCGTTGTGCCGATCGTAGCGCTCTCGTCCGATGGGAGCGCCATCCTATTTGGGTATCGAGTACGCATCATTCGTCCTCGGCCAGCGCGGTTTGCGTCACCCCATCGGGCACGTCGAAGCCGACGCGGGCCTTGGTCACGTCATTGCCGAAGCGGACGAGCGGCCCGGTGAAGCTCTCGGCGATGCGTACGAACGTGCCCGTGCCTGCGAGCGCGCGGCCCAGCCGAATCGTCGCGTCGCTCCCGCTTTCGAGGTGGATCGCGGCGTAGTCGCTGTCAGCTTGAGACGGTTGCGCAGCAATGCCGTCGAGGACTAGCCCGGTGACGGCCTCAGCGTAGAGCGCGTGGCGGTCGGCCTGCGGCGTGGCCGCGTGCATGGTCGTGTCGGTTCGCACGGTCACGTCGGAGAAGGTCACGTCGCGGGCATGGCCGAGCGTGACGTGCGCCGGGATGGGCGCGAAGTCGATGCCGCGGTCGTCGTAGCCATGGTCTTTGTTGCCCTTCGGCTTGCGGACGCCAGCGAAGTCCTCGCCGTCCGCGACCGTGATCCGCACGTCGTCGAAGGCGACCCGTTCGAGCGGCGACTCGGGGTGCCCGGCGAGGAGCAGCTTACCCGTCGTGCGGATGTCGAGGTCGGCGAAGACGAGGTCGCGCACCGCGCCGATGGGCGTCTCGGGCGTGAGGCGTTCCACATCTACGTAGACGGGATACTCGATGCGGTGCCGCGAGCCGCCCTCGAAGCGCACGTCGGCGACGCGGATGCGCTCGTAGACACCGCCGCCCTTCATGAAGAGCGCCACACCGTAGCGGCTGTTCGTGACGACGCTGTTCGCGAAGACGATGTCGCGCGTGACGGTCGCGGAGCCGGTGCCGAGCTTGAACGCCGCATCGTCGCTCTCCAGGAGCGCGTTCGTGATGGTGACCCGCTCGACGGGCGCGCGGCCTGCCTTGAGCACGATGGCGTCGTCGCCGGTGCGAATCGTCACGTTCGAGATCGTCACGTCCGTCGTCCCGCGCACGCCGATGCCGTCCGTGTTGGGGCTGCGCGGCGGGTTCTCGATGTCGATGCCGTCAACGGTGACGTACTGGCTGTAATTCAGGTTCAGCGTGTGGCTCGGACTGTTCGTGAGGCGCACGTCGCGGATAGTGAGGTGGCGCGCGTTCTCGTAGACGAGCCACTTCCACGGGCGCTCGCGCGGCTCGAAGTCGTCGTCCCAGAAGGCGCTCCCGTTGCCGTCGACCGTACCGGTGCCCGTCAGTGCGGCGTGCTCGACGCCCTCAGCGTAGAGCAGGTGCGGGTGGTCGGGGTCGTAGTCCTCCATGCGCGGGCTCCCCTTCAGCACCGCCCCGCCGTCGAGGTGCAGGCGGACGTGCGAGCGCGGGTAGATCGTGCCAATGTCGAACGTCCCGGCGGGCACCCAGACGGTCCCGCCGCCGCGCGCGTGGCAGGCATCGAGCGCGGCCTGGACGGCCTCGGTGTCGAGCGCGCCGTCGTCCGCTACTGCTCCGTGATCGGTGACGAGGCACACGGGTGCACCGGGTTGAGCGAGCACAGATGGGATGAGCGAGAGGACAAGGAAGATGTAAATCGTGCAGAGCGGAAGAGCCAACAAGCCTGACGCATGACAAGTAGTTGCTCGGTGTAAGCTCCCCTCCTGGACAGGAGGGGCTAGGGGTGGTCGAACGTCGAGACTCAAGGCTAGACCCTGCTCGGTCGGTCTATCCCCTCCCGCTTCGCGGACTCCCCCTGTCCAGGGGGAGAGCTTTTCGACGACTGCCTGTAGAGTCTTCTGGAGACTTGTTCTTCCCTCCTCCGCATCCACAGCTTCGGTATTATGGCGGGCTTGCATCTCGTTCACCTCGAAGTCTCGCATCACTTTGCCCCCTCTGCCACGTGCGCCTGGTAGTAATCCGATAGAAGCCGCAGCCCGAAGGCCGTCGCGATGCCGCGGACGCGGAGCCAGACGCGGGGCCCGTCGCGGCGCGCGCGCGTCTCGAAGAACGCCCCGCGCAGGTTCGGGTCGGGGTGGTCGGCGGCGAAGCGGTTGGCGAGCACCCACTCGATGGAGCGCTCGATGGCGTCGTCGAACTCAGAGACGCCGCGTTCCTGGAGCATCAGCCAGAGGATGCCTGCGAACGAAACGGCCGAGCCGGTGATCGAACTGCGGTCCTCGGTGCCGTCGAGGAAGTTGCGGTAGAAGATGCGCCCGTCGCGCGTCTGCCAGCGCTCCGTGGCGCGCGCCGTCCGCACGGCAGCGTCGAGGTAGCGGCGGTCGCCCGTCAGGTCGAAGCAGTGAACGAGGCTCTCGGCGTACCACGTGTTGACGCGCGGGTGGGCGTAGCCGAGCGGGTGCTCGTTCGGCCCGTCGCCCTGCGGCTTGTTCGGATGGACCTCCTCCCACAGCCCGCTGTCGCTCTGCTTCTCGACGAGGCTCTCGCAGAGCGCAACGAAGACCTCGCGATACTGATCGTCGCCGCTGTAGCGGTAGGCGTCATAAAACAAAAACCCCTCGTTGTTGGGCCGCGCGACGTGCTTCAGCTCGAGCGGGGCCTCGAAGAAGGGCGAGCGGTCGGTCCAGATCTCGCCCGTATGGACATCCACCAGATCGTAGAGTAGTCCGGCCTCGGGCAGATACAGGTGCTCGATGGCCCACGCGGCAGCACTCGTCGGAACGGCGGCATAAGTCGTGTCGCCGGTCGCGCGCCAGAGGCGGAAGAGGCCCGGCGTCCCATCGGCGATGGTCGTGAAGTTGATCCGGTCCCCGACGTTGTCGCCGTGGACGGCCGCGACGTAGCCGGTCAGGTCCACCCCGCCCGGAGCCGGATCGTGGGCGTCGATGGCGAGCGAGGTCCACCAGTCGCCGCCACGCCGCGCTGCGTCGAGGATCCAGGCTTCCCCGAGGGCTTCATGCGCACCGAGGAGGCCGTAGATCGACTGCCCGGTGTGCCAGGCGGGCTCGTACTCGTGCCAGGTCCCGGCCTGCAGGTCGTAGTCGCCGCGCCCCATGCCACGCTCGTCGAGGTAGGTGTCGGCGAGGTAGCGCGCGCCCTCCTCCAGCGCCACACGGATTTCGGCAGCGCGGTCCGTGTTCTGGGCGAATGCCGGGCTCGCGAGGAAGACGGCGCACCCGAAGACGAGCAGCGCCAATCGTGTTAAGGAGGTCGTCATGAGTCGTCGGAGATGGGCGTCCAGGGCGTGTTGTCGAGCGCGACCTCGCGAGCGAGGATCTGCTCAGCGGCGCGTAGTTCAGGCGCGGGAAGTGTTAGGCCATCGCCGCGGATGTGCAGGCCGTCGAGACGCACGCGGCGAATGGGAGCGGCGTCTTGGCCGAGGAGGCGGACGGCGTGCTCGCTCGCGGCCCAGACGCGCACATCGCGGAGGAAGAGGTCGTGGATCGCCGTCGGAAACTGGCCGCCGCGCCAGCCCTTGTAGTCCGTCGTGACCTCGAAGGCGGTCTCCGCGCCCATCAGGTCGAGGTCGCGCACGTAGACGTGGCGGATGAAGCCGCCGCGGTCGAGGTTGCTCTTGAGGTAGAGCCCGCGCCCGTTGGTGTTCGTCCCCACGTTGCCGTCGATGAATACCCACTCGACGCCGCCCGCCATCTCGGAGCCGACCGACATCGCGCCACCGAGCGTCGAGCGGAGGCGGTTGTTGCGGATCACGATGAAGGCCGTCGAGGGCCGCCGCCGCCCGTCCGCGTCACGCCCGGCCTTGAGCGCAATGGGGTCATCGTCGGTGTGGATGTCGTTGTCCTCGATGAGGACGTAGCGGCTGTTCTCGGGGTCGATGCCGTCGTCGTTGGTGGTACCGTGGCGGATCGTGACGCCGCGCACGGTGACGTGCTCGCAGAGGACCGGGTGGACGGTCCAGAACGGACTGTTTTTGAGCGTGACGCCCTCGATGAGCACGCGCTCGGACTCGATGAACTGGACGAGGCTCGGGCGGAGGTAGCGCGGCACGCCGTCGCCGTCGTTCGCGCCGTCGCCGTCCACGTCGAAGACGCCGCCGCCGAAGATGCGCTGGGCGATGGGCACCTGGTCGCCGCCGAGTTGCCGGATGAGCGGCTTGTTGCCTGCGGTCTCCTGGAGGCGCTCGGCGCGGGGCGCGTCCATGTCCTTCCAGCGCGTCCAGAACTGCTGCGTCTGCCCGTCGATCACGCCGCGCCCGGTGATGGCGATGTCCTGCGCGCCGTCGGCGTAGAGGAGCGGCGAGTAGTTGTAGAGCTCGGTCCCCTCCCAGAAGCTGCGCACGAGCGGGGTGTACATCGCCGGGTCCGTCCCAAAGCGCAGCGTCGCGCCCGCCTCCAGGTGCAGCGCGATGCGGTCGCGGAAGTGAATCGGGCCGTTGGAGAGCCAGTCGCCTGGCGGCAGCACGACGCGCCCGCCTCCGGCGTCGGCGCAGGCGTCAAGGGCCGCGAGGATGCCGGGCCGGTCGTCGGCGTCGGTCGAGTCGGCAGACGCACCGTAGTCGGTCACGAGGCACTCGCGCTCGGGAATGCGCGGCTGTTCGATGCGCGCGACGATCTCGGGGACGAG
>JBCCRG010000239.1:0-6045 GCA_039208155.1 Bacteroidota bacterium
CATCCCGCAGGCGGCGTTCAAGCACTGGGACGTCCACGTGCACGTCCCGGCGGGCGCGATCCCGAAGGACGGCCCCTCGGCGGGCGTCGCGATGATCACGGCGCTGACGAGCATCTACACGCAGCGCTGCGTCAAGGACACCCTCGCCATGACCGGTGAGATCACGCTGCGCGGGCTCGTGCTGCCGGTCGGCGGGATCAAGGAGAAGGTGCTCGCCGCCAAGCGCGCGGGCATCACCACGGTGTTCCTACCGGAGAAGAACGAGAAGGACATCAAGGAGATCAAAGCCGAGGCCATCGAGGGCCTGACGGTGAACTACGTCGGCCGCATCACCGACCTGATCGACCAGGTGCTCTGCCCCGACCCCGTCGCGGACCCTACCGAGAAGTTCGCGGTCCCCGAGCACGCATCCACCAACGGTAAAGCGGCCGAGGACGCACTCGCTGAGGCGACGGTGATGAATTAGCGGGGGTGCTTCCGTTTTTCGGTGATCCCGTGTTTCCGTGCGGCGGTGGGCTTCGGCCTGCCGCCGTGCTGCTTTAGAAAAGCTACGGTCTCAGTTCGAACGCTTCTTCGCACAGCGGGGCAAGACCGCCCTCGGGGGCCTGGTCGTCGTAGAAGCTGCACACAGCCTGGGCGCTGTGACCACGTACCTCTTCTTCGACGAAGTAGGTCACCAAGACATTGCTGGCGCCGAGCGTGAGCAGCCTCGACACAGGCAGCCGATAAACCACCTTGCGGCACGTCGTGTCGATGCCCTCGAAGGAGCACGCCACCACCTCGTCTTCCAAGACTGTCGCGCCCACCTCGACTGACGCACTCCGACGCTGGTCCGACGACGCCTGGGCTGCTTCCAGGCTGTCAAATCCGGACCAGTCCATCTGCCCATAGGGGTAACACGAGAGGTTGCGCGCCCCCATGAGCCTGCACGCCCCGCTGACCGGCAACGCGCGTCCAAAGAATTCGAGGCTGTCGGGACGCAAGGATGTCACAAGAGAAGCCGGGACGCCCTCGTTCGCGATCGTGGGCAGCGCGCGCGTGTAGAAGCCGTTGTCGAGTCGCCCCTTCGCAAACGCGGTGAGAAAAAGAAGCCCTCCGTCGGCGCTGGGCGAGCACGAGACGACGGCCAGCGAGTTGCCCAACGGCGTGTCGATAGTGGTGCGGTAGGTGAACGACGGCGGCGGGAGTTGCAGATCGGGACCCGACACGATTTCAGCACCACGATAGACGTCGGATGCGATGGCCTCACACGCCTCCGCTTCGACCTCAGCGTCGTAGCGGGCCGCGTAGACCTCCTGCGCGTTGTCGCACCCCAGGTGGATAACCGACGGGCTGAGTTGCGCCCCAGCGCAGTCCGCGAGCGCCGCTTCTGCTTCCGCGATTCCTTCGGCCAGCGTCTCCGATTCTGACGCGGCTTTGGTAGGCGTAAGCGGGCGGTACGCGTAGCCGTGCGAGCATCCTGTGAGGACGAAAAGGCTGGCGAGCGCGACGGTCAGAGGCGTACAGCGGGAACGAGACAGGCAGGTCAACGGACGCATGGACGGAGGACGAAAGCGAGAATGACACGAGCACCGGCAAGACGTGACGGCGCATAGGTGTCCAGAACGCGTCAGGCTTTGCGTGTTCCACACGCCTGGTCCTCAAGCGTCCAGCTACTTACGCATCAGCTTGGGATGCACGGCGGAACCGAAGTAGACCTTCCCATCCTTCTCCATTGTCCAGACGTTGCTTACCTCGCGAAGCAGCGGCAGGTCGGTGCCGTCGCGCCCCGCAGCCAGGCGCTGACGTACACGGCGACGCAAACGCCGGTTGGCGAGGCGCTTGTCGTGCTTCTCTGACCTCGCTGTGGTGATGCCGGCAATTGGTGTCTTCTTTCGAGAACGACTCATGATCGAACGAACACGTCAGAACTGGTCAGCTTCCCATTGATCTCGCTTCAGTTTGCCTCGAATGGACCCGGGGGGAATGCATACAGGACAGCCGCAATACCACGCCGAGTGTGCGTCCGGCCGGTATCGCCATCCGACGACCTGTGGTAGGTGTCGAACACGGTGCAACTCACTCCGCTCGATTCTCCTCGGAACGAGGACCTCGTACCCTTCGGTATCGTCGCTGTCGAAGACAATACCGACAGCCTCAGCCGCCGTCGTGGTTATGTGTGCCTGATTGTAGTGGCCAATCACCACCTCTTCATCGTCTGGGATGCGAAAGTACACGCCGCAAAGAGTGCGCTGTCCTGCTCGTTTAAGCTCTCTCAGCCACTGGTGTGAGACGTAGAAGTTGGGGACCACGGGCATTGCAAAGACACCAGACTCGTGACCAAGCCGAGGGTGCAGCTTTGACGTTTTGATGCCTCCTCGCCTGATCGCGGGGATTGCCTTCTCGGGAGCCAAATGGACGAGCATGGCCATATTACTCCGCACCGGACAAGCTGCGCGCTACGTCTACATACGCTGCGATGGCGTCGCGGATGTTCGCCAGCGCCTCTTCCTCGATCTGCCCCTCCGACCAACATCCGGGCGGTCCGGAACACGAGACGGCGTAGCCTTCGTCAGTCTCGTCGAGCGCAACGCGGTAGGTCATGGCAATTAAGGTTGATTGCTGGCCGACGTCGCCCCGTTCGGCTGTTTCTAGGGAGCCATGCACCTACGCTAGGGTCGCTGTACGCTCCTGCAAGGCTTTCAGAAACGCGGCCTGGTCCTGAGGCGAGATGAGAACCTGCTTGCGCGCCCCGTAAGTGATCCGCAGGCGGTCGAGCGAGAGCGCTGGGGCGGAGAGCGGGTCCCGCGTGGGCTTGATCGCGGTGATCTCGTCCAGAGGGACGCGCGTGACGGACGGGCCGCAGCGTATGACAAGCTGGTCGTCGCTGAAGTGGTAGGCAGTCGTGAGGAAGGCCCAGGCGGGCCACACCGCGCCTACCCCAACGAGGACAGCTCCGATGAGCCAGCCCCAGGGTTTGCCCTCGACCAGAAGCAGCCCTGTCGTGCCGAGCGACACGAGCACCGTCAGGCCGATCGCGACCGCGATCCAACGGTCTACCTTCGAGCGGTAGGTTATGGTCGTCGTAGACATAGGATTAGTCGGGGCGGGAGCACGCGTGGCTCTGACCTGCACGTTCGCGTAGAGAGGTCGCGAGCCTCAGACGCGAAGGCACACGTCGTACACGCGCCAAATATGAGCGCACTACCACGAACGGAACCCCGGATCGGATCCAGCACCCGCTACGCTGCCACCACACGCACGTACTTCCGCTTGCCGCCCTTGAACACGAACGGAGCCGTCTCGGCGAGATCGACCTCAGCGTGCGGGTCGGTGACCTTCTCGCCGTCAATGGCGACGCCGCCCTGCTTGATGAGCCGTCGCGCAGCGCCGTTGGACTCGGCGAACCCGGCCTGCCGCAGCAGGTCGACCACGCTCATGGTGCCGTTCTCTGCCTTGGGCGTGAGTTCGTCGAGGTCTTCGGGCACGCCGCCTTGGATCACGGTCTTCTCGAAGTGCCGGCGCGCAGCGTCCGCGGCTTGCTCCCCGTGGTAGATCCGCGTGATGATCCAGGCCAGCTTATGCTTTGCGTCGCGCGGGTTTTGCTCGGCGAAGACCTGCCACTCGGGGAGGTCGTCCGTCGGCACGTCCGTGGCGAGTTCGACGTAGCGGTAGATGAGGGCGTCGGGGATGGAGAGCGTCTTGCCGTACATCTCCTCGGGCGGCTCGCTCACGCCGATGTAGTTGTCGAGCGACTTCGACATCTTCTGCACGCCGTCGGTGCCTTCGAGGATGGGCAGCGTGAGGCAGACCTGCGGCTCCTGGTCGTTGCGCTCCATGAGCGTCCGCCCGACGAGCAGGTTGAACGTCTGGTCGGTGCCACCAAGCTCTACGTCGGCGTCGAGGTAGACCGAATCCTGCGCCTGCGCGAGCGGGTAGAGGAACTCGTGGACCGAGATCGGCTGGCCGCCCTCGTAGCGGTTTTTGAAGTCCTCGCGCTCCAGCATCTGCGCGACGGTGTACTTCCCCGCGAGGCCGATCACGTCGGCGAAGCTCATCGCACCGAGCCACTCGGAGTTGTAGCGGATCTCCAGCTTCTCGGGGCTCGTGTCGAGGACTTTGGCGGCCTGGTCGTAGTAGGTCTGCCCGTTGGCGCGCGTCTCCTCGGCGGTGAGCGCGGGCCGCGTCTTCGACTTGCCCGACGGGTCGCCGATCATCGCCGTGAAGTCGCCGATGATGAGGATGGCCTTGTGGCCGAGGTCCTGGAACTGCCGCATCTTGCGCAGCACGACGGCGTGCCCGATGTGGAGGTCGGGACGGCTCGGGTCGCAGCCGAGCTTGATGGTGAGCGGCTGGCCGGTCGCGACGGACTTCTTGAGCTTCGCGACGAGCGCGTCTTCGGGCAGTATCTGCTCCGCGCCACGCCGGATGGTCGCGAGCTGTTCTTCAACAGAGGGAAACGTGGTGGTCATGGGTCGTGGGTCAGGGGTCGTGGGTCTCAGCAGGCCAAAGATCCGGACACATGACCCTGGACCCAAGACCCGCGACGCCGCTAGCGTCCCTCGCGTTGGAGGCGGCGGTCCAGGTCGCGCTTGGCGATGGTGTCGCGCTTGTCGTGGAGCTTTTTGCCTTTGCCGAGGGCGATCTGAAGCTTGGCGTAGCCGTCGCGGAAGTAGAGCCGCGTGGGGACGATGGTGTAGCCCTTCTGCTCGGTGGCCTTCTGGAACTTGTCGATCTCGCGGCGCTTGAGCAGCAGCACGCGCGGGCGGCGCGGCTCGTGGTTCGCATAGCCGCCCATCTCGTAAGGCGCGATGTGCAGGTTGTAGATCCGCATCGAGCCGTCGTCGTCCACCTTGCAGAACGACTCCTGGAGGCTCGCCTTGCCCTGCCGCAGCGATTTCACCTCGGAGCCGGTGAGCACGAGGCCCGCCTCGGTCCGGTCTTCGAGGAAGAATTCGTAGCCCGCCTTCTTGTTGGAGACGATAGTTTTCGTGCCGTCGGCCATAGGGTGGAAGGGTGAAGTGGGAAGATCGAAGGGCGAAATGGAAGCACGGACAAAGCAACGCGTTCGTGCGGGTACCCGTTCGAACTTCAGCCTTCGTCGTTCTCACGTTCCGAAAGTAGCTCAGTCTCTTTGAGTCCGGCCAGCATATCGAGGGTACGGCCTAAGCAAAACAGACCAAGACCCTACGGCACTTCGACGGTGTCCAGAATCTTCCGCACGAGGTGGTCGGTGGTGACCTCCTCGGCCTCGGCCTCGTAGGTGAGCGCGAGGCGGTGGCGGAGCACGTCGGGCGCGATGGCGCGGACGTCGTCGGGGGTGACGTAGGCGCGGGCGTCGAGGAAGGCGTGGGCGCGAGCGGCCAGGTTGAGGCCGATGGTGGCACGCGGCGACGCCCCGAAGCTCACGAGTGGCGCGAGGTCGGGGAGGCGGTAGCGCCCCGGCTGGCGCGTCGCCATGACGAGGTCCACGATGTAGTGCTCCACGCGCTCATCAACGTAGAAGCGGTTGAGCAGCGCCCGGGCGTGCAGGATCTGCTCGGGCGTTACGAGGGGGCGCAACGGCGTGCGATCGCCAGTTCGGGCCATCCGGCGCATGATCTCCAGTTCTTCCTCGCGCGACGGGTAGCCGACCACAACTTTCAGCAGGAAGCGGTCCACCTGCGCCTCCGGCAACGGGTACGTCCCCTCCTGCTCAATCGGGTTCTGCGTCGCGAGGACAAGGAATGGCTTCGGCAGCGGGAACGTCGTTTCGCCGATGGTGACCTGGCGCTCCTGCATCGCTTCGAGGAGCGCGCTCTGGACCTTCGCGGGTGCGCGGTTGACTTCATCGGCAAGGACGAGGTTGGCGAAGATCGGCCCCTTCTTGATCTGGAAGTCGGAGGTACGCTGGTTGTAAATCAGCGTGCCCAGGAGGTCCGCCGGGAGCAGGTCAGGCGTGAACTGGATGCGCTGGAAGTCGGCGTGGACGGCCTTGGCGAGCGTCGAGATGGCGAGCGTTTTGGCGAGGCCCGGGACGCCTTCGAGGAGCACGTGACCGCCAGTGAGAAGCCCGATGAGCAGCCG
>JBCCRG010000240.1:0-6003 GCA_039208155.1 Bacteroidota bacterium
CCGCTCTCGGCGAAGTAGACCCGCGTGCCCTCCGGCTCCTCGTCGTTGAAGCGGTGGGTGTGCTCGTACCACGGGTAGCCGTTGCCGAACGAGAGCCAGGAGGAGCCGCTCTTGTCGCCCGCCGCGTTGCTCCAGGTACCCGAGAGGTCGCGGTTGACGGTGAGGTCGAGGTGGCCGCCCGGCGGGAGCGCCTCCTGGTCCACGAGCATCGCGCCGTTAATGGTCGCAGCCCCTTCGAGTTGGATTGAGAGGAACTCCTGCTGACTGCTCACGAAGACGAGCCCCCCCCAGTCGAGCGTGCCCCCCGGCTCGACGAGCAGGGAGCCCTCCACGATGAGGATGCCGTAGCCCTTGACGGTGCCACCCGAGAGGACGCGTAGGTCGCCCGTGACGCGCACGATGCGCGGCTGCGCCACCGTCCCGTAGGCGCGGTAGAGCGAGACCTGGGTGTCGCCGCTGAGCGTCCGGTCCGCCGCGTTCATGTTGGCGATGGACCGCGTGTAGAGGTCGTCGAGCGTGGGCGCGCGGAAGGTGGGCAGGATCTGCGCCATGTCATATTCCACCTGCAGCTCGCCTCCGGCGCCCGCGTCGCCCAGGAGCGCCTGCCGCACGGAGTCCTCCATCGCCGGGTAGGAGAGCAGGTCCCCGAGCCGTAGGTCGTTGAACTTGCGCCGGTCGTAGTAGCTCGGGCGTGTGTCCGCGTCCATGGTGCCCTGGACCACGGCGAGCGGATCTACGTCGAGGCTGAGGTAGGGCGTGTCGAGCCACAGGGGGCCCGGGAAGTCCGGTCCGAGCCAGCCGTACTGGCTCCGAATGCGGTGTGCGCTGCCGCCGTAGAAGGCTGTCAGCTTCAGCTCGGCCTGGGATCGGTCCGCGGACGGGACGTAGTCGATGTCGATATGCCCTCCTTTGTAGGACATCTCGTCGAAGCCCAGCGCGCTCGTGAACCCGTCGTCCCGTAGCACCTGCGTGAGTACGAGGTTGTGCCCGCTCGTGGCAATCTCGCGGACGAGTTCGCTCGACTGCGCCTCGAAGCGGTTCTCGGCCATGCCCACCCGCGTCTCCATCGCGTTGAAGGCGAGCGTGGTGCTGAAGATGATCGTACCCGCGACCGCGAGCAGGAGGGCGCGTCCCATGAGGGAAGAAGCTGGGTAGGGCGTTGGAGAGGAGGCCAGGCTCGTTCGCCACAGCCCTCGACGGGCCGGTCACGGAGGCGCTAGCAGAGCCTGACTGCGAGCGCCTGCGAACACCGTGCCGCGCAAGGCGCGCGACGCGGCCGCTCGGAGCCTGGGAGGGGCTCTGCCGGAGCCGCTAAATCTTAGGCGGAGCGACGGGCGGCGGGCTGGGGGACGGCGTTGCAGGCGGCACCCCCGGCGGAGGCGAGCCTGGCGTCGGCGACCCTGGAGAGGGCGTGCCGGGCGCGGGACTGCCCGGGCTGGGCGAGGTCGGCGGCGTGCCTGGGTTCGGCGAGCCCGGCGTCGGATCACCCGTGCCCGGCGAGCCTGGGGTCGGTGTCTCCGAGTTACCGTCGCCGTTCCCCGGGCTGGGCAGTCCCGGGGGCAGTCCCGGAGTCGATGGTTCGGACCCGGGCGCTCCCGGCGTTGGATCACCCGTACCCGGGGTGCCGGGCGTCGGATCGCCGGTGCCGGGCGTGCCCGGACTCGGGGGCTCGGATCCAGGCGTCTCTGTGCCGGGGGCTCCGGACCCCGGCGTCCCTGTGCCGGGCGTGTCCGTGCCGGGCAGGCTCGCGGGTGGCGGCGGCGGCGGCGGCGTGGGCACCGGCGGCTCGGGCGGTAGCGGCGGCGGTGTGCCGGTCGTGGGCGGCGGTGTCTCGTCGGACGCGTTGAACGCGATGTTGAGCGGGCGGATGGTGTAGGACTGCCGCTGGAAGTCGGTCTCCCGCACCGCCTCCTGGTCCGCCGTGACGCGCTCCGGCGGCAGCGTGCTGACGGTCTCCAAGTCTACCTTGATGCGGACCGGGTCCGGGGCATTGGTGGTTTGGGTGGACTGGGTGCCGTCGCGCCGCCACAGGTCCACGCGGAAGTCCCAGAGGTTCGGCGCGCTGCCGCCCGAGCGGACGAAGCCCGAACCCATGTCTACGTAGCGCACCATCTGGTAGAGCCAGCGGCCGGTATCGTGCGGCCCCACCCAGACTCCTGTGTGCTCCAAGCGGTAGTGGACCTGCGCCACGGGCGAGGCCTCGCCCAGCGCCGGGTCGGCCAGGGTGGGGAACGAGAACGTCCGTGTGACCCCGTCCATGCCTCCCCCGCGACGGAGCTTCAGCTCGTAGTACCCCAGCGAATCGATGGCCTGCGTGCGCGTACGCATGTTCTCGAAGTCGCGCCGCAGCGTCTCGATGAAGCCTTGGTTCTGCTGCTCCATCGCGTAGCGCGCCGTGGCGTCGGCCGCGTCGAAGCGGGCGCGCTGCTGCACGGTAATGAGCGCCACCAGGAGCGTGGTGCCTACCAGGATCGCGGCGAGGTTGTCGAGGATGAACGTCATGAGGACCAGTCGGGGTGGAAGGCGTGCAGGGGTGGAGCTGAGAGGCTAGTTGTGGATCTGGTGCCAAGTCGGCGTCACGACCTGCGCAAGTTGCACGTCGGGCTCCACATCCGGGGCTGGCGCGCTGTCGCCGTAGAAGCCTTCGATGAGGATCTCCTTGGCGAGCGTCTGCACTGCGGACGCCTGGTCCGGGTCATCGGGGCGGACGTAGCGCACGGCGACACGCAGATAGACGGGGTGCGACACCGAGCCGCCATCCGTCGCGCTGTTCGACACCGACACGGTCTTGGTGAACCCGTCGTAGTCGTCCACGTCGTCGAAGTAGGAGGAGTTGGGCTCGTCGGACTCCGGCCCGATGACTGAGAGCCCAGCAGCGTTGGTGCGGATGCTCGGGCTACCGATGTCGGCCTCGTCGAACGGCAGCGACTGGACCTCGTAGAGGAGCTCGCGCACCTTCTCCGCAGCGCGCTCCTGCATCTCGCGCTCGTAGACCGCGCGCTCCGAACTGGCCACGTCCTGCTGCTGCCCGAGGGCAAACATGCCCACCACGACGATGGCGAGAATCGAGAGCAGCGTCTGTTGCATGGCCGGGGGTGGAGGGGGTGCAGAAGGAGGGGGCGACGACCAGCGCGTTCCAGGGCAAGAGCGGTGCCGGTCTCACCCTGTCTGCTTCTGGGTCCCAATCCGGTACGATGCGATGACCCTGGTCCAGGTTGGACGAGAACGTGTCTCAGGCTGTCGCACGAGCGACCCGTTCCCAGTTGACAGACTGCTGTCCGCGCAGCCATCGTGCGAAACCGAAGAAAGCCGCCACGTTCATCACCGCGAAGTAGAACGGCACGAAGAAGCCCTTCACACGCACGGTGCGGTCGCGCAGCCGCCAGCCGAGCAGTGCCCACAACCAGAACGCGGTCTGGGCCCCGTAGAGCGCCGCGTAGAACCCGCCGTCGAGACCGAGCGCGAAGTTGGCGAGGAACGCGACCGCGAGCAACGGCGGCGCGACGGCCCAGCGCAGCACGCGGTGGGAGACGTACTGGAACGAGGTCCAGCCGTGGCGCACCGGGTTGAGCAGGCTGGTCAACCGCGCCATGCTCTGGAAGCCCCCCGCGCAGATGCGCACCTTGCGCTTGAACTCGTCCTCGACGGTCGCCGACGGCAACTCGGTCGCCGTGGCATCGGTGGCATAGGCGACCCGATACCCCTGCTCGGCGACCCGGAGCGTGAGCATGAAGTCGTCGAGGATGGTGTCGGGCTCGCTCGGGTGGAAGAGGTCCGTGCGGAGCGAAAACAGCTCGCCCGCCGCGCCCACGACGGTGTGCAGCCGCGCGTCGAGGCGCTTGAGCGCGGACTCGTAGCGCCAGTAGAGCCCCTCGCCTGCGCCAGAGGCGGCGTCGGCGTCGGCGGAGCGGATGCGCTTCTCGCCGGAGACCGCCCCTACCGTCGGATCCGCATAATGCTTCACGATGTGGCGGACGGCCTCGCGGTTGAGCATCGCGTTCGCGTCCGAGAAAATCACAACCGGCGTCTCAACGTGGGTCATCGCCCGGTTCATCGCGGCGATCTTGCCCGCCCGTCCGGCGCGGTGGAGGAGTTGCACGCCCGGGTAGCCGAGCAGCAACTGCGGCGTCCGGTCCGTCGAGCCGTCGGTGACAAAGAGCAGCCGCAGCTTCTCGCGCGGGTAGTCCAACGCCAGCGAGTTCTCCAGCTTCTGGAGGATGTCGCGCTCCTCGTTGTAGGCCGCCACGACGAGCGTGACCTCGGGCTCATACGCCGCCACTGCCGGATCGGCGCGGTCCATCACCCGCGGACCCAACCCGAGCGCGCTCCGCACCCGGACAAGCAGCCACAGCACGAGGCCATAGCCGACGTAGGTGTACGCGACGACGGCGAGTGACAGCCAGAGGATGAGTTCGAGGAGGGACACGAGGGCGAAGGTGGAGGTCTGGGTGGCGGGCGACGAGAAACGAAGGCAGGGCTTAACAGCTCTCCCCCTAGACAGGGGGAGTTGGAGGGGGTAGACCTACCGCGTACGGTGTATCCTCGTGGCCGGACGTTCGACCACCCCCAGCCCCTCCCCCGCCTGCGCGGGGGCAAGGCTCTGTCCAGGAGGGGAGCTTTGACTGCGCTCCATCGCCCGACGCAACCGGAGCTCCTTCGCCTTTCAGCGTCCGAATCACCTTCGCCGGAACGCCCGCGACGACTGTGTAGGGCGGCACGTCTTTGACCACGACAGCCCCAGCCGCCACGACGGCCCCGCGCCCGATCGTCACGCCCTTGAGCACCGTGCTGCGGATCGCCAGCCAGGCGTCGTCCTCGATCACGATGGGGGCCCGCTTGCCCGCGTTCGAGAGGTCGCCGACAGCGTGGAAGTCGGAGTCCATCACCACCACGTGCGGCGCGATCTGCACGTTCTCGCCAATCGTGATGCCCGCCCGCGCCGAGAGTGACGCCCCGTGGTTGATGAACGAGCGCGCGCCAATACGAATCGTGGCGTCCGGTCCGGCGGAGAGTTCCGTCGTCGCTACGCGCGAGCGGATCGCGACACGGTCGCCGATCTCGATGGTCCCGGCGGCGTTGACGCGCGGCGCGCCGTCGAGCGTGACGAGACCGCCGAGACGGCAGCGCCAGAGACGGAGGCGCGCGTTGGCCACGCGATACGCTGCTCCTATAACACGGGTGATTCGAGACATGGTGGGTGGCGATGCCCCTGGCGCAGGGTCCGTTTACTGTCATCCCCGACTTGATCGGGGATCCATGCGATCTAGACAGCGAGCACAAAACGTCATCAGCTAGTGTGCTGCATCCGATGGATCCCCGCCTGCGCGGGGATGACTCTGGGTGGGAGTTAAAGGCCGTCTAGGCTGCGAGGCGGAAGGCGGGCTCGGCAGCGACAGGGTTCGGCACGGCGGCGGGGACAGGAACCCCCGCGACCTCCTCGTAGATCTCAACAAGGCGCTCGGCGGTGCGCGCCCACGAGAAGCGCTCGGCGCGGGCGAAGCCCTGGCGGCGGAGGTCGGCCTGGAGCGTCGCGTCGGCGAGGACGTGGCGGATCGCGCTCGCGAGCGACGACGGCTGCGTCGGCTCGATCAGCACGGCCGCATCGCCTGCCACCTCGGGCATCGAGGCCGCACGCGAGGTGATGACGGGCGCGCCGCAGGCCATCGCTTCGAGGATCGGGATGCCGAAACTCTCCCGCAGAGACGGGTAGAGGAACAGCGCCGCCTGGCTGTAGATCGCCTGGAGGTCGGTGTTCGCCATGTAGCCCGGCAGGATGAAGCGCGGCGCGAGGTCGAGCGCGTCGAGGGCGCGCAGGTGCACGTCGAGCGCCTCACGGGCGTAGTCGGCGATCACGAGCGGCGTCGGAGCCCCGCCGTCTTGGGCGACGCGGCGGGCGTACTCGACGTAGGCCGTGATCACGCCGGGGAGGTTCTTCTTCGGGTCGGTGTTGCCGAGGAAGAAGAGGAAGTCCTCGGGCAGGCCGTAGCGCTGGCGCACGCGGCG
>JBCCRG010000241.1:0-6000 GCA_039208155.1 Bacteroidota bacterium
ATCGCTTGCGGACCTGAAGGCGGCGCAGGCGCGGCTCGTGCAGCAGGAGAAGATGGCTTCGCTCGGGATGCTCACGGCCGGGGTCGCCCACGAGATCAAGAACCCGCTCAACTTCGTCACCAACTTCGCATCGCTCTCACGCGAACTCCTGGACGACTTGGACGCGGAGGAAGACCCGGAAGAGGCGCAAGCTTTGCGCGAAGACCTCCGTGTTCACGCCGAGCGCATCGAGGCACACGCGCGCCGCGCCGATGGCATCGTGCGCGCGATGCTCGATCATGCCCGCAGCGGCGGCGGCGAGCGGCGGCCCGTCGATCTCAACGCGCTCGTGGCGGAGCACATTGACCTGGCATGGCACGGAGCCTGCGCGCGCGACCCGGGCTTCAGCCTCCGCGTGGGGACCGATCTCGGCGATGGGGTTGGCACGGTGGAGCTCGCGCCGCAGGAGATCGGACGGGTGCTCCTCAACCTGATCGGCAACGCGTTCGATGCGCTGAGCGAGGGCGATGTAGCAGCGCAGAGCGACGAGGAGCCGCATGTGACAGTGACGACGCGGCGTCGGGAGGACCACATCGAGGTGCGCGTCGCGGATCGGGGGCCAGGCGTGCCGGAGAACGTGCTCGCTAAGGTGTTCGAGCCCTTCTTCACGACGAAGCCAACGGGCCAGGGCATCGGGCTCGGGCTGAGCCTGAGCTACGACATTGTGACGCAGGGCCACGGTGGCACGCTGGCCGTCGAGCCCACGCCTGGGGGCGGCGCGACGTTTGTGATGACGCTCCCTGTGCGCGCTTGACTGCGCATGACCTCCGCGTGGCCGTGGCTTCCTTGGGCCGGGCGTAGCTTGCGTCATGCCTCGCCTCTCGGTCGTTGTCCTCGCCCTGTGCGCCGTCGCTGCTGCGGCGCAGCCCACCGTGCCCGTGGGGGTCGTCTGGACGATCCCCGAGGACTCCGTGCAGGCCCTCGCCGACTTGGCCGCGATGGAGGAGGCTGGGGTGCGCGCGGTGCAGACCGACCTCGTGGAGAGCGACGCGGTGCTGGCCGTCGCTGACCGACGGGGCATCGCGCTCTACCAGAACCTGCCTGTCGCCAACCTGCCTGCAGAGCGCCTGCGCGACACGCTCGCGTTCGCGGATCGCACGTTGCGCGAGGCCCTCGCCCGCAGCCGCCCCTACCGCTCGGCGCGGCATTTCGGACTCGCCGTGGGCAGCGACACGAGCGACCCTGCGGCCTGCGGCTACTTCGAGCGGCTGCACCGCGTCATCGACGAAAACGGACCGCCGGGCAGCACGGCGTACTACGTCTCCCGCTTCGTGGAGGCCGACGTGTGCAGGAGCGCGGTGGACTTGGTGCTGCTCGATGCGCGCGACGAAGACCCCGCAGGTGTGCTGGCGCGCGGGCGGCGGGCGCTCACGGGCACGGCGCTCGGGCTGGGCGCTGTCGGGTGGGCCGTGGAGCCGGGCGCGACCGAGGGGCATCGGGTCCCAGGATCGACGGCGCGGCAGGCGCGGGCGCTGGAAGAGGCCGTGCCCGAAGCGCTCGCGCTCGACCCGTACGCCCTGTTCGTCTACCGCTGGCGCGACAGTGACGCCGACGCCGCGCTCCTCGCCACCGATGCCACGATGACAGAGTACGGCTTGCACGACGCCGACGGCCAGCCACGCCCGGCCCTCGACGTGGTGCGTGGGCTGTACACGGGCCAGCAGACGCTCTTCGCCTTGGACGCGGGCTACCCGCCACAGGGGCGTCGGCCGACGTTGCTCGTGATGGTGGGCTGGCTGCTGGTGCTCTCGCTGGCCTTCCTCCACTGGAACACGCCCACCTTCCAGCTGCTCGCCACCGAGCACCTCGTGCGTCCGACGATGTACCAGGACGCGGTGCGCCGGGCGCGCGGCGTCGAGGGCTGGCCGACGGCCGCGCTGGCCGGGGTGCTCGCGCTCAGCTTCGGGGTGGTGTGGGGCATCGCACTGCGCACGCTCGGGCACACGGAGGTGTTGACCCTCCTCGCTTCTGGTCTCCCCGAGCACATCCTGCGCGGCCTGAACCTGTTGCTGCGGCAGCCTGCGCTGCTCGTGGTGCTGCTCGCCAGCCTCTACACGCTCGGGCTGCTGCTCAATGTCATCCTCATGGCCGTGCTGGCTCCGCCAAACCGGCTGCTGCCCGCCCAGGCGCTCACGTTGGCCGTCTGGGCGCGGTCGCTGATGCTACTCCCCTTGGGCGTCGCGATGGTGGTGGCGTCGCAGCCGCCGAGCCTGGGCCTCGCCCTCGCGGCGCTGGGGCTGCTCGCGGCCTGGCTGGTCCTCGAACTGGTCGCGCAGGTGCGCTCGCTCATCGACCTGGCGGGCGTCGCGCGGATGGGGCTGGGACGCGTACTCGGCGTCGGCTTCCTGGTGCCGTTCGTCCTCACCCTGCTGACGCTCGGATTCGTCGCAGCAGCGGCGCGGCCCGAGCTGCTGTTTCTGTGGCACGTCGTGACGCGCAGTTGAGGGCCGCTCGCAACTGAGGGGTGCTACCCGCGTGCGAGGCGGCGTTCGAGGCTCTGCAGAAGGGCATCGTAGCCGCGCCGGGCGAGGACGCGCTGGAACGAGCGGCGGTAGTTCTCCGCCGTGCTCACCTCATCGATGGTGATGTCGGTGACGGCCCAGCCGTCGCCCGCTTTCGCGAGGTCGTAGACCACCTGTGCCTGCGTGTCCCGGTAGGTCGTCGTCGTGGTCGCCGTGGCCGTGGTGCCGTCCACCGCGACGCCGTCGTAGGCGACCGAGGCGCGGTAGAGGTCGAGGTCGGCCAGCGACTGGCTGCGGACGATGCCGGAGAAGACCTCCACGAAGCGGTCCTGCTGCGCCGCGTCGAGCGTGCCCCACGTGTCGCCGAGGGCGTAGGCGCTCATCGCGCGGAAGTCGATCACATCGTTGATGAGCGTCTGGAGCCGCGTGCGCTGCGCGTCGGTGTAGGACGACGACGTGCCGAGGATGGTCTTGATCTCGCGGTCACGCTCGCGGAGCATCTGCTCGATGGCGGAGCCGTCCTGCGCGAAGGCAGGCAGCGCGACAGCAACGGCGAGAGCCGCGAGGGTGACGAAGCGGAAGGCAGAACGGAGCATCGGGGGAAGTCGGAAGGTGTCGAGGTTCAACCGCGCACCAAGCCGCCGGTTCGTCCGCCGAGGTCACGCGGCCCTCGCGCTCCGCCACGCTTTCGCACGTTTACTTCTCGATCACGACCGGCGTGCCGGGCATGACCAGGTCCCACAGGATGTCCATGTGGACGTTGCGCAGCGCTACGCACCCGCGCGTCCAGGCCCGCTGGTTGCCGGAGCCGTTGCCGTGTAGCTCGATCAGCCCGCCGAGCGCCGTGTTCTGCGGCGGCTCGCGAAACTCCTCCTCCGCACGCACAATGGTCGCGTACTGCTGGGCCGTGATGAGGCCGTCGCGGAGGCCACGCTGCGCATCCTCCGAGTTGGGGTAGTTGATGACGAACGCGCGGTAGTACTGCGAGCGGCCGTTGAGGCGCGTCACGAAGTAGGTGCCCTCGGGGATGCGGTAGTGCTCGTGCTCGCCGAGGCGCGAGCGCCGCACCTTGTCGTCCACCGGGTTCATCGACACGTCGATCTCCATCGTGCGGACGAGGTCATGGCCTTCGT
This sequence comes from Bacteroidota bacterium, assembly GCA_039208155.1. Taxonomy (GTDB): domain Bacteria; phylum Bacteroidota; class Rhodothermia; order Rhodothermales; family Rubricoccaceae; genus JBCBEX01. The sequence continues at coordinate 3,635 of JBCCRG010000241.1, forward strand.
AGACGAAGAGCAGCCGCTGCTCCTTCGACACCTTGAGCCAGAGGTTCGAGAGCTCATTCGTACGCACCCACCCTTCCACGAAGCCCTGCCGAACGTAGTGGAAGCCGCCCGAGCGACGCAGGCCCTGCACGGCATAGCGGTACTCAAGCTGGCCGATGCGCTGCCCACCCGGTGCGTCGTACACAACGACCTCCCGTTGGGTGGGATAGTACACCGGCAGGTTGATGTTCAGCCCCTCGACCATGTCGTTGGGATGGACGTTCGCCGGGAGCGAGGCGCTCGTGCCGCCGCCGAGCAGTGGGACGGGGAACGCGTACACCCCGCTCGACGGAGCAGGACCGGCTGCCAGCTCTTGGGCGGACGACGGTGTGCTGAGTACGAAAAGGGCGCAGAGGAGGGCCACGCAAACCGGCAGGCCGCCGACGACGGGACAGCGTCGCATGAGGACCGAGGCGCTAGGAGGGGACGGGCTAACCCGCGATGTGGGTAGAGGTTGACGCATTATACGACATACTCCAGCGGAAGGCTTCAAGTGTTCCTTCAAGAACCGCACCATCGAGCACCCGGACGCCGCTTTCCCGGACCTCCGGCGTCGCGTTGGCGGGCGCGAAGCCGTGCCCGACCGTCTGGAGTGCCCCGATGTCGCCGCCGGTGTCGCCGATGAACGCGAGTGCGTCGAGGGGCAGCCCTTCCTCCTCCGCCACCCACCGCATGGCGTCCGCCTTGGTCAGGCCAGGTGGCACGATGTCCACTGATACCTCCGTGTGGAAGACGTGGAAGCCCGGACAGTGCTCCGCCACAAACGCCTCGACCTCGGGTAGCGTCGCCTCGATAGTCGCCTCCGTCGGCGCGACGAAGCCCGCCTGCGCCTGCTTCCCGTAGTCGATGGAGAGGCCGTCGTGGGCAGGCACGAGGGCTTCCTCGTAGAACGCGCGTACCTCAGCCAGCGCCTCGCGCTTCGTAGAATCGAGCCTTGGATGCCAGCGCGTGGTCGCGGTGGTGAGGTCGAACCAGCCCGCGCCGCTCTCGAACAGCACCGGGCCGCGCACGTCGAGCGCCTGCGCGACGGCCTCGGCGTAGCTGTAGGGGCGGCCGGTGCAGAGGCCGAACCGGGGGGCTAGCGGGTCGCGGATGAGCGCGTCCAGCTCGGCGAGCCGGGCGAGGTCCCAGGGTTGGTATGGCACCGAGAGGCAGCCGTCGATGTCGGAGAGGAAGAGACGGATCACGGCGAGGCGGTCGAGGGTCGAGGGTCGAGGGTCGAGGGTCGAGGGTCGAGGGTCGAAAAGGTGTTGGCACTTCGAGCGTGGGTCAAGCCTCGCTGCATTCCTCCCCGGCTTTTCGTCTCACCGATTCCTCGTGCCTTCGTCTCCTCGCCTTGTCAGCTTCTACCGTATGCGCATCGGGACACCGACGGGGCGGATCGAGGGCAGCCGCGTCCCTGGCAGCGTGGTCTGCCCGGCGGCGAGCGACACGTACGAAGTCTCCCCCTCCTGCGTGACCTCCAGCTCGACCGGCAGGTCTGCGAGCAGGCCGTCGTCGCCCTCAACGCTCCACGCGAGCAGGCCCGTCGAGTCGTCCCAGCGCGCCTGCAGCGTGGGGATCTCGGTACCGTAGACCCAATACGCGAAGAAGGTATCGAGGTCGTGCCCCGACTCGTCCTCCAGCAGTGTCTGGAACGCGACGGTCGAGAGGGGGCGTTGGTCGACGCCGTACGCGGCGTAGGCGCGGCGGAGCGCGCGGAAGTATGCGTCGTCGCCGAGGGTGAGGCGCAGGAGGTGGTTCACGCAGCCGCCCTTCAGGTAGACGGTCGCGCCGACGAGGTCCATCGGGTCCTCCAGCGCGTCGGGCACGAGCGCTTGGCGCGCGTCGAAGAGGTCGTTGCCGGTGTCGAACTCCGCCATGCGGACCCACAGGCGGCGGGCCACGTCGGGGCCGTCGGCGGCCTCGTAGAAGAGCGTCGTGAGGTAGCTCACGATGCCCTCGGAGAGCCAGAGGTCGGCGTAGTCGCGGATCGTGACGCGGTTGCCGAACCACATGTGCGCGATCTCATGGACGTTGACCTCCTCGACGATATTCTGGTCGCGGTAGCTCTCGCCGTAGAGGTCGTGCCGCAGGAACGACGTGGCCGCGTTCTCCATGCCCGCAAACGGAATCGGCACCTGCGCCGTGGCGTACGTGTCGAACGCGTACGGCCCGAGCGTGGAGTCGAAATACGCAAGCGTCTCGGGCGTGCGGACGAGCCAGCGCGCGGCGGCGGAGTCGGCCGCGAGCAGGTGATGCCGGATCGGGATCGTCGCGCCCGAGGGCAGTGTGACAGCCTGCTCGGTCGTGGCGAAGTCGGCCACGGCGAAGGCGAACGTGTAGAC
>JBCCRG010000242.1:0-5968 GCA_039208155.1 Bacteroidota bacterium
ACAGCAACAGAAGTGCCGCTCGGTTCGCCATCGAGGTAGACGACTATGCTGACCGGCCTGCTGCTCTTGCTCGTGTCACTCGCCATGGTCGCCGGAGGGGTCTGGGAAGTCCGGCAGCCCGACATGCCGGACGACGAGGACCTGTTCGGCGACGAGCGCTACTGGACGGCGCTGTTCCGGTACTATGGCACCGTGCTCATCGTGCTCGGGTGCTTCGGCATTCTCGTCGCGGTGCTGCTCATGACGCAGAGCTAGCGCCCGCAGTCCTTGGCACGAGCCGTCATCGTCGCGAGCGCACCACTAGCAGGACGCCGCCCACGACGATTCCGGCCCCAAGCAATGTGAGGGGGTCCGGGACGGTGCCAAAGAAAAGAAGGCCCCAGACGAACGCGAAGACGACCTGGAGGTAGCCCACCGCCGAGGCGCGGCCGGCGGGTTCGAGGTGGAGCCCACGCGTGAGGCAGACCTGCGCGATGTGCGTCATCACGCCCACCATCAGGAGCCACAGCCACGTCCAGCCGCTCGGCGGCACCCATGGCGCGAACGCCCCGCGCCCGGCCACGCCGAGCGTCTCTGTGAGAGCAAACGGGAGCGACCCCAGCGCCCCCACCCACGAGAACCACAGGATCACCACGAGCGGATGATCGGTGTCCTTGAGCTTGCGCACGAACGTGTAGGCCGCGCCCGAGAGGAAGGCCCCGCCGAGCGCTGCGTAGACGATCCACGCCGGGTAGCTCGCCTCGACGCCTGCGAAGACGAACGACGGCTTCGCGATGAGCGTCACGCCGACGAGGCTCAGTGCGATGGCGACCACGACCACGCCGCGCACGCGCTCGTGGAGAAACAGCCCCGCGAGCAGCGCCGTGTGGATCGGGGCCGTGTTATAGATCGTCGCAGCGTCGCCGAGGGGGATCTCGGTGAGCGCGAAGTAGAAGATGCTCAGCGCCGTGAAGCCCGTGAAGCCGCGCAGGAAGAGGTTGCGCCGGTCTACGCCGCGCGAGGTCACGCCCGCCTGCCAGAGCATCGCGTAGGTGAGCACCAGCATCACGGCGCACCGCGCGAAGACGATCTGCATGCTCGGCACGCCCGCCTGCCCGGACAGCTTCACGAAGAGCGCCATCAGGCTGAAGAAGAACGCCGACCCCGCCATGTAGCGCAGGCCGAGCGGGATACGCTGCCAGGCGGCAGCGGGGGAGCGGGACGCAGTGGACGAGGGCACGCGGACGAGGTGGGCGAGCGGAGCGCAGACAGACAGAGCGCAGGCAGACAGGGCGCAGATAAGCGAGGCTCGGGACAACCAACCGCGCTCGGTCGTGTTCGTCGGGGCTCCGGGGTGCAACCGCTTCCACCGGCCAGCTTGCCTAGGTCTTCATCCGACGCTGCACGTAACAGGCTCCGTCACGGCGAACGCGCTGGCAAAAAGTCGTACCCTGCGCTCGGTACGCTCGCTCCGTGACGGGTAGCATCCGTACCGTATCTCCGTTGCCCTCCACCCTGCCTTGAGCCTCGGTATGCCTCGTTGCTCCTTCGCTGTCCGCTGTCTCGCTTCCGTTGCCCTCGGCGTACTGCTTGCCCTGCCCACCAGCGCACAGGAAGAGCGCGGTGCCTATGCCGAGGTCTGCTTCGCGCAGCCGATGGCGGACCTCGTCCGGGACTTGGCTTGGGCGGGCGTCGGGCTCGACCACGCGCACCGCCACCGGACGCCCACCGGCGTCGAGACCTGCGCGGTGTTCAACGCAGCCGAGCAGGGCCGGCTCGCAGCTACTGGCATCGCGCACCGCACGGCCGTCCCGGACCTCGAAGCAACCTACGCGGCGCAACGCCCGCTGCGGCAGGCGATGCTCCAGGCCCTGCGCGACCCGTCTGTGCGCAGCCAGGCCTTCGACCTCGACCGCTTCGAGTTCGGCTCGATGGGCGGCTACTACACCTTCGACGAGGTTGTGGCGAAGCTCGACCAACTGCACACCGACTTCCCGGACCTCATTACCGAGAAGACCTCCATCGGGACGACGGGCGAGGGCCGTGCTATCTGGATGGTCGAGATCGGCAACAGCCCCGGTGTGGACGAGGGCGAGCCGGAAGTCCTCTACACCGCCATCCACCACGCCCGCGAGCCGCAGAGCATGACCACCGTGCTCTACTTCATGATCTACCTCCTGGAGAACTATGGCACCGACCCGGAGGTGACCTACCTCGTCGACAACCGCCGCCTCACGTTCGTCCCCATCCTCAACCCCGACGGGTACGTCTACAACGAGGCGACCAATCCCGACGGCGGCGGCTTCTGGCGCAAGAACCGTCGCCCCAACGAGGACGGCTCGTTCGGCGTGGACCTCAACCGCAACTACGGCTTCGAGTGGGCCTACGACAACGAGGGGTCTAGTCCGAGCCCGTTTAGCGATACCTACCGGGGCCCTGAGCCCTTCTCCGAGCCCGAGACGGCTGCCCTGCGTGACTTCGTGGAGGGACGCCAGTTCGAGACGGCGTTCAACTACCACTCGTTCTCGAATCTGCTCATCTACCCGTGGGGCTACAAGCGCAGCTTCTACACCCCCGACTCCGCGCGCTTCGTGGACTTTGCCGCATTGATGACGGCGGAGAACGATTACCTCGCCGGGACAGGCGACCAGACCGTCGGCTACGTTGTCAATGGGGACTCGGACGACTGGTTCTACGGCGAGCAGACCACGAAGAACAAGATCTACGCATTCACACCAGAGGTCGGCACCCGCGACGACTTCTTCTGGCCATTCCCGGACCGCATCGAGCCGCTCGCGCAGGAGAACATCGACGCCAATCTGCTGCTTGCGTGGGTAGCAGGCGGCTTTCCCGTAGCGTCGCTGACGGGCGTGACCGACCGCAAGCTCGTCTGCAATCCCCCGCAGTGCGGCAACGACTACGTCGACCCCGGCGAGGTCATGGAGGTCACGCTTGCGTTCGAGAACATCGGGCTCGGTCCCGTCGCAGGGGCAGCCTACCGGATCGTGAGCACGAACCCCATCTTCACGCCGCTCGGAGAGGACGGCAGCCTCGCCCTCGCGATGGACGCGACGGCGAGCGTCACGCTCGACGTGCAGGTCGATGCCGGCGCTCCGCTCGGGCTGGCCGACGGCCTCGCGGTCGAGATCGACCTGGGCGGCGCGACGCGCACCTACCCGCTCGGCCCGCTGCTGATCGGCACCGAGCGGCCCGTGTTCGAAGACGAGGCGCGTTCACTCGACGCCTGGAGCACACAGGGCAATGCGGACTGGGGCCTCACGACCGTCGCCCTCCCAGGCTTCGATTCTGTCTTCACGGACTCCCCCGATGGCCCCTACCTCGACAACACTACCGCAGCGCTGGTCCTTGCCGAGCCGCTCGATCTCAGCGCATTCACCGACGCCATCCTCTCGTTCGATACGCGGTGGGACATCGAGGCGGGCTATGACGGCGGGCAGGTGCTCGTCTCCACGGATGGCGTCAGCTTTGCCGCCCTCGAAGGGCGCCACACGACGCCGGGGCAGGACCTCGGAGGTGTTCAACAGCCTGGGGAGCCCTACTACGATGGCGCCCAGCCGGACTGGGTGCGCGAGACCATCGATCTGTCGGCGTACACTGGAGAGGCGGAGGTCACCGTGGCCTTCCAACTACAATCCGACCCGTTCGTCGTCGGCGACGGGTGGTACGTGGACAACGTCCGTGTGAGCGAGCTGATCAGCATCTTCGATGTCGATGCCGAGGCAACGCCGGAACTGCCTGCGTTGCGCCTCGCCGCTCCCTATCCGAATCCGACGCAAGGTGACCTCGTCGTGGCGTTTACGCTCCCAGCAACGACGGACCTCACATTGGAGGTCTTCGACGTGCTGGGCCGCCGCGTAGCTGTGCTGGCTGAGGGCGAGCTCGCGGCTGGCGCACACTCCCTGACGTGGGACGGTCGCACGGCGTCGGGGCGCACCCTTAGCGCGGGAGCCTACGTCCTGCGCCTCGTCGCCGACGGGCAGGTGCAGACGCAGCGCTTCGTGAGGGTCCGCGAATAAGCCCAATCGCGACGCGGCTGCTTACCACGCAATCCGGCGGTCGCGGCGCTCCTCGGCATCCGTTGACGCGATGACATCGGCCCAGCCGCGTGGGCCGTCGTCTACGTCCGGGTCCGCATGGGCCTCGGTGTCGGCGATGGGGGCCGTGCTCAGGACGGCCTCCCGGAGCGCGGCGGCCTCGGCATCGGTGGAGGCTAGGAGTGGTCGTTCGGGGCCGAGGTCGGGTGTGGCTTGCACGAGCCGCGTACCCCGGAAGTAGAACGCGAGGATGTCGGCGTAGCTGCGCCCAGCCTGGGCCTGCGCCCGCGCGCCGTACTGGCTCATCCCCACGCCGTGGCCGAAGCCGCGCCCGGTGAAGACGTAGGAGCCGCCGCGCTGCGCCACCTCGAAGAAGGTGCTCTTGAGCGTGAGCATCCCGAAGGCGCGCGTAAGCGTGGCGCGGAACGCCGCGCCCGTCATCCGCTGGCGGCGCGTCCCGGTGAGCGTCACCGCCGTCACGCGGCCCTCGCGGCTCCGCGCAGCAATCTCGAAGCCGTCCACCCGGAACCCGGCGGCGCGGCCCAGCACGCGGTGGACTTCGGCGGTGCCGTGTGTCGTCTGCCAGCGGGCGTGTGGCGAACTGCGGTCGTAGGGGTCGGGCTGCGCGCGGAGGTAAGGCACCGGAGCCCCCGACCAGGTCGTCTCGTTGGCCGCCGTGTGCCCGCCGTTCGAGGACGAGTAGACGGTCTCGGCGAATCGCCCGTCGAAGGTGAGGACGACGCCCTGGGTGGCGGCGGCGGCAGCGCGCGTGACGGCGGTGGTGCGGTCCGCGCCGTGGTAGACCTGGTCGCTCGTGTGGTCCACAAGGTCGTAGGCCCCCCGCTTGCCGCGCGAGCGAAGCGCGTAGGTGCGCGCGAGCACCGCCTGTGCCTTCACGCCCTCCGGCTCGGCGAAGGGGTACTCGCCCGCCGTGACGCTGGCCACGTAGGCTTCAAGCGGGACCGTGTTGACGAGCTGGAGCCGTCCGCGGTCGTCCTCGATGCGGAAGGTGCCGTCGTAGCGCCGCGTGAGGCGTCCCGCCGTGACGGTCGTGGTGCCCTCGAGGCCCGGCGCAAGGTGGAGCGCGCGCACCGAGACAACGCGGCGGGGGAGGTAGACGTAGATACGCCCGTGCTCGGCCTTGATCTCCACGTCGGCACCGGGCGCGAGCGTGGCGATGAGCGACGCATCGAGGGCATCGGTGAGCGTGAGCCCAGCCTCGGTGCCCTGGACCGTCACGGCACGCGGGGCCTGTTTCTCCAGCACCCGCACCCGCACCTCGCTCGCGATGACGAGGTCGTCGGGAGAGGTCGTCGGCGTGGCCCCCGTTGTCGGGGTCAGGCCGACGAGCAGCAGCACGAAGAGAAACCACGCCGGTACGCGGACCGGTACGCAGAGGCGCGCAGGCATCGCTGGGATGGCGGTAGCGGTGGAAATGGCGGAGTGAGGCCAGAGACTACGCAAATCGTGCCAGCCTGCCCACGGTTCGACGCGAAAACCCGCGCCGACTCTGAGAATCCAGTTCGGGCGCTGTGCTTCGAATGGGTTGTGTCGCAGTGAGGCCGTGTCGCGGTGAGGTCGTAGGGCTCCGCTGGCCGTCTTTCAGGCGATCATGGCCTCGCAGCCCCGATCTGCTCCTTCAGCCTTCTCCATTCGCACTTCTGACTTCCGGCTCGTCACAGGCTCAGCCGTTCGCGGAGCGCCTTGGAGCGGCTGCGGCTGGCCAGGACCTCGTGGCCGCCGGCCATCAAGAGCTTGTAGCGCCCGCTGAACCACGACACCATCTCGCGGATGTGGTCGAGGTGCACGAGCGCGGAGCGGTGGACGCGCATGAAGTGCGCGGGGTCGAGGCGCGCTTCGAGCGCGTCGAGGGGATGGGCAATGACGTAGCGTGTGACCGACGGCGGGCCGTCGCCGGGCTCGTCGAGGATGTA
>JBCCRG010000243.1:0-5957 GCA_039208155.1 Bacteroidota bacterium
AAATGCGATATTAAAATCTAATAACTATTTTAAGTATTTTTCATTTGCTATTTTTAGTATGGGAGTACTAATGGCTGCTGTCATACCTACAGGACTTCGGTCGTTCGATGACACGCGGCATGATGTACTGAATATTTACCCAGATAGTAGCGGGGCCAAGAATTTTGAGATGCGTCTTCCTGCGCGGATTATACTAGGCACTGACTCTGATTTTTTTTCAGATCTAGGGGTATCTGCGCTGCTCACTTCTAACGCAGGCATAGACCTCACTATAAAAATGGCGGATCCAAATGGTAGAGTTATTATTGCAAGAGATGATCCATCTTCAATATCTATTGACACAGAAGATAATAAATATCCTACCTTGAATAATTTCTCAATAATTATAAACAAATATGGAAATTTTGATTACATATATACGAATAGCATTATTCATAAAATAGAAGAAAAAATTGATCAACAAGACGAGCATGTAAATTTCTGGATATCGTGGAGTACTAATTATTCAGAGGTTGCCTATAGAAGAAGAATAGGTATTCTAACCAGTGTATTAAGCCCCATGTACTCTCTTAGATTTTCGTCCCAAGATGTAACTGATGATCTTGAGGAGAATTGGGCAGAAGGAGCATGGTGCGTTGAGATTGATTCATTAGGACTGGGCGACCTTCCAGAAATTGACAGCCTATGCTCGCAGTCAGACTTGCCCGATCTTAATACTACCGTCTCCCCATTCAACTTGGATACCTCTTTGGAGCGCTAAAGTCGGCCTAGGAGTAACCACAAGTAGCTACGTGTATTCGGTATACCTCTGGGATACTCGCCTCGCTTTATGGAAACCGCACGTGGTCTTGCCCTTCAAGCAAGTGCAGCACTTGTGGCCACTACATCCACCGTCTCTCCACGTCAACCTCTTCACTTCGAGTCTCGCTCTTTCTCCCTACCGTACCATCGCCGTCTGCGCGTAGCGGCGGCCTGCGTCGGTGAGGGCGAGGAGGTCGTCGTCGAGGCGGCGGATCAGGTCTTCGCGCTGAGCCCGAGCGACGATGCGTTCAGCACGGCGCGGGTCCCAGCGTAGGTGTTCCCGGAGGTGGCCGACCCGGCATTCGAGGTCAGCCTCAGGCAGCCCCTCGTGATGGAGCAGGTGGATGGCGAGCATCCGCTGCGCGAACTCGGCGCGCTGTCGGCCCTGCCGCCGTCGCTGTGCGACCAAGCCTCGGTCTGGCGCGAAGACGTAGACAAGCGCAAACACGACGCCGACCATCACCGCCATCGTCCCAGCGATGGAGGCGTCGAGGACACGCGCGAGCCAGTAGCCCGCAATCGCCGACACGATGCCGAGCGCCACGGACAGGCTCAGCAGCACCGGGAGTCGGTCCGTGAGCAGCCACGCCGCCGCCGGAGGCCCCACCATCAGCGCGATGACGAGGATCGAGCCGACCACGTCGAAGGCGCCGACTGCAGTCACGGAGACGAGCGTCATCAGCGCGTAGTTGAGCGCTCCCGGCGCGAAGCCGAGCACTGCTGCGAGTGCCGCGTCGAACGTGCTCAGCTTCAGCTCTTTGTAGAACAGGACGACGAACGCCAGATTGAGCACGAGCACGAGGCCCATCAGCCACAGCGCCATCGGTCCAAAGTCAACGCCGCCGACCGTGAACCGCTCGATCCACGCAAACGCCGGGTCGCCGAGAAGCACCGCGTCGGTATCGAGGTGGACGTCGTCCGCGAAGCGCGCGATGAGGAGGACGCCGATGGAGAAGAGCGCCGGGAAGACGAGCCCGATAGCCGCGTCCTGCTTCACGAGCCGCGTCCGCCCCAGCGCTTCGATGAGCGCCACCGTGAGCACACCCGTGGCCGCCGCCGCCACGAGCAGCAGTGGCGACGAGAGGCTCTCCGTCAGGAAGAACGCCACCACGATGCCTGGCAGGATCGCGTGGCTGATCGCGTCGGAGAGCATCGACGCGCGCCGCAGCACGAGGAAGCCGCCGACGAGCGCGCACGCCGCCGCCACGGTCGCGCAGATGAGCTGGATTTCGACTTGGGGCGTCACGGCGAATTTCCGATTTCCGATTTCCGATTTCCGATGGACTGCTGTCCCTGTCCACTGAGTCGTTCAGCCGCGTCGAGGCCCGCCGTCGTCAGCGCCCAGGCGTCGCCCGTCGGGACCACCCAGCCACGCTGCTGCAGATGGACCAGGCTTGGGCCGATGCTCTCCGGGCGGTGCGTCATCGTGCGCAGCGTGCCGATGGGGTGCGGGTAGTGGGGGTCGCCGTGCCGTTGGGCGAGCGTGTAGAGGTCTTCGAGGACACCCGTCTCGCGGAGGTCGCGGCGGTTTTTCCGAGTGCGCAGCCACGTCGCGATGAGCCCACGGCCCGGGGCTACGAGCAGGCTGACTCCGACGATGAGCGTCGCGCACAGTACGATCGTCGGGCCGGTCGGGAGCCGCTGCGCGGTCGCGCTCAGGAGCGCCCCGCTCACGCCCGCGACCGCGCCGAACACCGCAGCCAGCAAGACGACCGACCCGAGCTTGTCGGTCCACTGCCGCGCCGCCGCCGCCGGGGCGATCAGCATCGCGCTCATCAGCACCACGCCCACCGTCTGCAGCCCAATCACGATGGCGATCACGAGGAGGCCCGTCAGCAGCACATCGAGCCGCTGCATCGGCAGCCCGAGCGCTGCGCCGAAGTCCTCGTCGAAGAGCAGCAGCTTGAGTTCTTTCCAGAAGGCGAGCATCACGAGGAGCGCCCCGCCGCCGAGCGCCGCCATCACCGCCACGTCGCGTCCGACAAGCGCCGCGGCCTGCCCGAAGAGGAAAGTGTCGAGCCCCGCCTGCGTGCCCGTACCGCTGCCCTGGAGATAGGTCAATCCCACCAGCCCCGCGCCGAAGAACACCGAGAGCAAGAGCCCGAGCGCCGCGTCGAACGGCACGCGCGAGTGGTCCGTGACGTGCAGGATCGCGAGCGTCCCGATCCACCCGGCGAACGCCGCGCCGAGGACGAGCACGGGCGGGGCCTTGCTGCCCGTGAGCATAAACGCGAACACGACGCCCGGCAGCGCCGCGTGGCTGATCGCATCCCCGAGGAGACTCTGCCCGCGCAACACGGCAAACGTCCCGAGCGACCCGCTCACGAGCCCCAGCGTAGCCGCCCCCAGCGCGACCGTCCGCAGCGTGTAGTCAAAGAGGAAGTCCACGAGTTGATGTTTTGTCCTTGGTCATTGGTCATTTGTGGATGCTTGTAGGAGGTCACCGATCTGCCTCGTCGCTCCGTCGCAGACTCTAACAAAGGACCAGGGACAAGTGACAAAGGACTAACCTAGTCGCTGCCGTCCGGCGACGTGGCCGGCGAAGGGGACGCGGCCGCCGTAGGTCAGGCGGAGGTTCTCTTCGGTGAACACCTCCTCGACGGGTCCGGCGGCGATGCGGCGGACGTTGAGAAGCAGCACCCAGTCGAAGTACTCCGGCACGGTCTGGAGGTCGTGGTGGACGACGAGCACCGTCTTGCCCCGCGCGCGGAGGTCTTGCAGGAGCCGCACGATGGCGCGCTCGGTCGTCGCGTCGACGCCCTGGAACGGCTCGTCCATGAGGTAGACGTCGGCGTCCTGGACGAGGGCACGGGCGAGGAAGACGCGCTGCTGCTGGCCCCCCGAGAGCTGCGCGATCTGGCGGTCGGCGAAGTCTTCCATGCCCACTTTGCGGAGCGCGCCCATCGCGAGGTCGCGCTCCGTATCACCCGGACGCCGCAGCCAGCCGAGCGCGCCGTAGCGGCCCATCATCACCACGTCGAGCACGTTGGTCGGGAAGTCCCAGTCGACGGAGCCGCGCTGGGGGACGTAGCCGACGCGCTTCCGCTGCGTCTCGTACGCCTCGCCGAGCACGAGCACACGCCCCGCCGCGAGCGGCACGAGGCCAAGGACGCCCTTGATGAGCGTCGTCTTGCCCGCGCCGTTCGGCCCCACGATCGCCATGAGCACGCCCTCCGGTACCGCGAGATCGATGTCCCACAGCACTGGCTGGTCGCGGTAGGCCACCGTCAAGTCGGCCACATCAATAGCTGGGGGCTGTCGGCGCTCGGCGTTCATGCGTCCACCTGCGCCAGCGCCTCCACCATCGTATCGACGTTGTGGCGGATCATGCCGACGTAGGTGTCGGCGCCGGAGCCAACTGGGCCGAGGGCGTCGGAGTAGAGCGTGCCGCCGACGGCCACGTCGAAGCCACGGCTGCGCACGGCGGCCTGCACGGCCTCGATGTTGCGTGGCGAGATCGACGACTCGACGAACATCGCGGGGATGCGGCGCTCGGTGACGAACGCGGCGAGCTGCTGCACGTCGGCAGTCCCGGCCTCGGCGTCGGTTGAGAGGCCCTGGAGGCCACGCACGGCGATTCCGTAGGCGTCGCTGAAGTAGCCGAAGGCGTCGTGCGCCGTGATGAGAATGCGCTGGTCCTCGGGGATCGTGGCGATCTGGTCGCGCACGTAGGCGTCGAGCGGGCCGAGCGCGTCGTGGTAGGCCGTCGCGCTGGCCGCATAGCTCTCGGCGTGCGTCGGGTCCACCTCGGCGAGCGTCGCGCCGACGGCCGTGGCCACGTCTTGCCAGCGGGTCACGTCCATCCAGACGTGCGGGTCGAACGTGCCCGCGTAGCCCTCTGCGGTGAGGAGGCGCTCTGCCGGGATCGACGCCTCGGCGATGGCGATGGCCGGAATGCCGAGCCGGTCGAGCTGCTGGACGACCTCGCCCATCCTGCCTTCGAGGTCGAGGCCGTTGAGCAGTACGAGGTCGGCCTCGATCATCGTCTGCACGTTGCCCTCGGTGGGCCGGTAGAGGTGCGGGTCGATGCCCGGCCCCATGAGCCCCGTCACGGTCACGTGCTCGCCACCGACTTCACGAGCGAGGTCCGCGAGCATGCTCGTCGTCGCGACGATGCGGAGTTCACGCTCGGCGAGCGGGACCTCGTCGCCGGAGGTAGCGCAGGCAGAAAGGGCGAGGGCCAACAGCCCACAGCCGATAGCCAACAGCCTGGTTGAGAGAGCGAAGTGCATGGGTCGGGATCAGGAGAAAGGGAACGGAACTACGCCGCCGGTTTGACAAAAATGTGCTGCGCCGCCGCGTGGCCGACGGGGTGCACGTCCGCCTTCACGCGCACCGAGATCGGCCCGTCGAACGGGGCCACGGCGACGACCTCGAAGGGCGTCTCGGGGTAGAGCCCGAGGCTGCCGACGTAGCGCAGCAGTTCGGCGTCGTGATCGCTCACCTCCGCGACGATGCCACTCGCTCCGGCGTCGAGGGTGGCGAGGGCGGGCCAGTCGGGCTCCACGAGGCGCAGGTCGGGCGTCGGGATCGGCGCGCCGTGGGGGTCGTGCGTCGGGTGGCCAAGCGCTTCGTCGATGCGGGCTTCGAGGTCTTCGGAGAGGACGTGCTCCCACTGCTCGGCCTCGGCGTGGACGCGGTCCCAGGGGACGCCGAGCGCCTGGTGGAGGTAGGCCTCCACGAGCCGGTGGTGGCGGATCACTTCGACGGCGAGCTTGCGCCCGGCCTCGGTGAGCGCCGCGCCGTGGTAGCGCTCGTAGACGATGAGGTTGATCGCCGCGAGCTTCTTAAGCATGCCCGTCACCGACGCAGGCGCGACATCGAGCCGGTCGGCCAGAGCCGAGGTGCCCACGGCGTCGGCGTCGCGGGTGAGGTCGTAGATGGCCTTGGCGTAGTCCTCGATGGCTTGCGTGGACATCGATCTCAGGTGCGGTGGCTCGGAGGGCTTGACAGGAGCTAAGATATTTTTTAGGTTGCCCTAAGTCAATTTAGGTGGACCAAAAAATGTTTTTCATCACACTCGTGATCGTGCTTCTCGCGCCTGCCTCGCCGACGATGGCGGACGACGTGACGTGGGCGTCGCTGCCGGACGCCTTCGCTGAGGCTGCCGCGACGGACCGGCCGGTGCTCGTCTACGTCCACGCGGCGTGGTGCGG
>JBCCRG010000244.1:0-5941 GCA_039208155.1 Bacteroidota bacterium
CGGCTCGCCGAAGAATCCCGACGAGTCCGTGCTCATCGTCGGAGCTGGTGTGGCGGGCCTGGGTGCTGCCGAGCGGTTGCGGGAGCAAGGCTACCGGAACGTCACGGTGCTGGAGGCCCGCGAGCGGATCGGCGGGCGCGTGTGGACGAGCACGGCCTGGGAACAGCCCGTCGACCTGGGGGCCTCGTGGATCCACGGGCCGCGCCGCAACCCTATCACGCGGCTGGCGCGTGAGGCCGGTGCAGAGATGCTTCCGACTGACTTCGACGACACCATCCTCTACGGTCCGACCGGGGCGGTCCTCAGCGAGGACGATCAGCGAACGCTCAGCCGGTTGGAACGACGAGCCTATTGGGCGCTCGGCTCGCGAGGTGGGCGCGACGCCCAATCCTTAGCCGACCGTCTGGCCCACTCCCTGGATGACCTGTCGCCAGATGACCAGGCGATGGTCGACTATCTGATCCATGCCTCGATTGAGCAGAGCTTCGCGGAGGACGTCGCCAACCTGGACGCTGGAGCGCTGGAATTTGGGAAGGAGTTCGGCGGGGGCGATGTGCTCTTCCCTGGCGGCTATGCCAGCGTCTTTGCTCCTCGCTTCGCGGAATTGGACATCCGGACCGGGCACGTCGTCACGTCGGTGACGTGGGGGAGCGACGGCGTGGTCGTGACGACCAACCGGGGTGCGTTCCCGGCCGACCGCGTGATCCTGACGCTTCCCCTCGGCGTACTGAAGCAGGAGGCCGTCGCGTTCGATCCACCGCTGCCTGAGGCAAAGCAAGCCGCCATCCGCGCGATGGGCATGGGCTGCCTCAACAAGCTCTACCTCCAGTTCCCCGAGCTATTCTGGCCACCCGATGTGGAAGGGTTCAGCTACCTGGCCCCGGTCACAGGACGCTGGTCGCAATGGCTAAACCTCAGCGTCTACGCCGAGACTCCGATCCTGCTCGCGTTCAACGCCGGGTCGTTCGCTCGCGAGACCGAAGCATGGAGCGACGACGAGGTGGTGGGCGCAGCCATGGACGTACTGCGCCGCCTGTTCGGACGCACCATCCCCGAGCCGACCGGCTTCCAGCGGACACGCTGGGCGTCGGATGTGTTCAGCTACGGCTCCTACTCCGTACTCAGCCCCGGTGTCGACGAAGCCACCGTCCGTGCTTTAGGAGCCCCCGTCAGCGACCGCCTCTTCTTCGCGGGCGAAGCGACCTCGACGGACTATCCTTCCACCGTACACGGTGCTTACCTCTCAGGCCAACGCGAAGCCGAGCGCCTCATGGCGATCTGACCGTATGCCGATGCCCGAGATGCACGTCTCCCGGGATGAGAGGCTGGAGTCAGGGGACGCCCGATGTGCCTTGACACTCCCCTCGGCAGGTGTGACTTTTCGTCCATCACACTGCTAGCCTGCACCGATGACGCCATGACCTTCCGCGCGTTTCCGCTCCTGCTTGCCCTCGTGGTCGCCCTCGCCGGGTGCGACTCCACCAGCGACGAACCCGATGTCGAGCGCTCCTACTCGAAGTCGATCGTGCGCGAGGCCGCGAGCGGCTTCGAGGCCACGCTCCTTGCCCAAGCAGAGGCCACCTACCCCTCGCGCGACAGCGTGGTCGCGGCAGCCCAAGACCCCTCGTTCGTTCCCGAGACGGAGTACTGGTACTACTCGAGGTTCGACGGTGTCAACATCCCCTACGCGATCACCGGCGACGCCGTCACCTACTACGCCGACCTCATCGACGCGCTGGAAGCAGGCGAGGAGCTCCAGTCCCTGACCATAGCGGAGCTCGACTACCAGGCGCGCGTCTCGTTCAGGGAAGCCTACACGTTCGAGGGCCCGGACCCTCTCACGCTCGAGCCCCTTCCGCCAGAGTCGTTCGAGCGGGTCTACGTCGTCGAGATGTCGCTGGCGTGGTCCCAGTACTGCGGCCCGCTCTGTGCGATGTGGATCGACCACGAGCGCGTCGTCGTGTTCGACGAGGCGGGCACGCTGCTGCGCGTGTATCTGGACGGGGCACGCCCCGTCGCCGTTTCCTAGAGAGCCTGCGCTGACCTCGGACGCTGCAGATCACAGCGGCGTTTCAAGGACGAGAAGGACGAGGCTCATACTGGTTCTGTGGGTTGGTGCCTCATCTCACCCACAGAGTCCTGCCTGCGAGCGCGGCGGCCTACGGCCCCGGATCAAGTCCGGGATGACCAAGGTGTGGGCAAGCTAACACCCTCGCGGTAGGAACTAGCGGAGCCTCGCTTCGCCGCGGGACACGATGGCGTTACGCAGGCCTGACGCGTATACTGCGCGCGGACAGCGGGAGCAGGGTACGCACGCGTTAGAGACCGACGCTGGCGCTGCCCGTGCTCTTGCCGCCGCGCACTCTGCGGAAGCCGTCGGCGTCCTAACACGCCCCACCGACATACAGCAGCGAGGCGGCACTGATCGTTTGGGACCAGAGCGACGATACCGATGAATAGAGAACCGATGAATGGAGAGAAGAAAAAGCTGGTCTTCGTCTCGTATGCGCACGCAGACGAAGCCTTGCTGGAGAGAGAGCTCTTGCCATTTCTCAAAGACCTTGAACTCGGCGAAGAGATCGAGCTGTGGCACGACCGCATGATCGGCACGGGCGAGGACTGGTACGCTGAGATCGCCGACCGCCTCGATCACGCGAAGGTGGCGATTCTATTCGTCACGCAGGAGTTTCTCAGCTCGCGATTCTGCCGCCTCGAAGAGGTGCCCGTCCTCCTTCAGCGTGCTCGCCGCGGAGAGCTCCAGATCCTGCCGCTGCTAGTCGAGGATTGCCTCTGGAAAGAGAAGCGGTGGCTGAGCCGTCCCCAAATGTGGCCTGAAGACGGCAAGGCGTTGGATACTTTTCGTCGCCCGGGTCGGAGGCGTGTGATGACGGAATTTGCCCGACGTGTGCTCAAAGCCGTGAAGGGACCCGCTGAGGCTTATGAGAGCGAGAAGCGCTTCGATGCGCCCCATCCCACGCACGATCTGCACCGGATGCCGCAGACGGGCTCCCTCCTGTTCGGCCGGCGTAGGGAGATCAAGCTGCTGGACGACGCCTGGAACAGTGGCACCAACATCGTGGCCTTCACGGCGGGCGGCGGCGTCGGGAAGTCGACGCTGGCGCGAGTCTGGGCGGAGATGCTCGCCGAAGACGACTGGCGGGGGGCCGAGCGTGCGTTCGCCTGGTCGTTCTACAGCCAGGGCACGGGCCGCATGACCGATGCCGAGGGGTTCATCAACGAGGCCCTCGCGTGGTTCGGCGACGACACGCCGACAGGCCTCTCGCTCTGGGACCGAGCCGAGCGCCTCGCCAACCACGTTCGCAAACGCCGGACCCTGCTCATCCTCGATGGCGTCGAGCCGCTCCAGTCGGGCGACGAGGGGGTGGACCGGGGCAGCATCCGCGACCCCGGCCTGCGCACGCTGCTGGAGGAGCTTGCCAAGGACAACCCCGGCCTGTGCGTCGTGACCACGCGAGAGCGTCTCACCGATCTCGAAGAGTACGGCGCGCCTACGGTCCTGCACCAAGACCTCGACCAGGTCTCGACGCTCGCCGGGCGGGCGCTGCTTCGCGTGAACCGGATCCGGGGCGAGGATGCGGATCTCGAAGCCGCCGTCGGAGACCTCGGCCGTCACGCGCTGGCGGTGTCGCTGCTCGGCAACCTGCTCACCGACGAGATTGCGACGCCGCACATCTCGACCGCGAAAACGCTCCCCAAACTTGCGTGTCCGGTGGAGCAAGGCGGTCACCCTCGGCGGGTCCTCGACGCCTGGGCGAAGCGCCTCGGCGACAGCGCTGCGCTCGAACTGCTGCACATCATCGGCCTCTTCGACCGCCCCGCTGCCCGCAGTGCCGTTCAAGCCGTGATCGACGGGGACCCGCTCCCTGGTCTCAACACGCACCTGCGAGCGGCCAGCCTGGACGACGTTCTCACGCGCCTCCGCACGGCCCGGCTTCTCGCGCGGCAGAGCCTCCACGAGGATACCATCGACGCGCATCCCGTCGTCCGCGAACACTTTGGGCAGCGACTCAACGCGCGGCACCCCAAAAGCTGGCGAGAAGGCCACCGGCGACTCTACGAGCACTACAAGAACGAAGCGGAGTACCGACCCGACGACCTAGCCGGGATGCAGCCACTCTTCGCGGCAGTAGCACACGGCTGTGCGGCGGGGCTTCATCAGGAGGTACTTGACGAGGTGTATGCTGACCGTATCGTTCGTGAGCAAGAGTTCTACCTGAGAAGGAAGCTCGGAGCCTACGCCGCAGACCTCTCCTGCCTGTCGCATTTCTTCGCCGAGCGCTGGGATCGCCCTAATCCTTTGCTCGGCAGTACAGACCAAACCTGGACGGCTGCGCAGGCAGGCACCGGACTACGCGCTCTGGGTCAGTTGCGTGAGGCAGTTAGGCCTCTAATGAAGGTAATTAGCCAGGCCAAGGCTGGGGCTCATTGGGCGAACGCCGCTGTGAGCGCCCTCAATCTGAGTCAGCTCTACCTTGTACTCGGTGACCTTGCAAAGGCCGAGGCTCATGCTCGGGATGCCGTCAGCTACGCTGACAAGAGCGGTGACACGCGCCAGCCAATATCTACAAGAGCTAGCCACGCGGCTGCGCTCCACCAAATTGGCCAGATGTCCGATGCCCGGACGCTCTTCGCCAAAGCGGAACGCATGCAGGCTAATCTACCGTCTGGCTACCCGCTTCTCTACTCCTTTCGGGGCTATCAGTACTGCGACTTTCTCATTGACGAGAGAGAGGCAGATGAGGTCTTACTTCGGGCGCACCAGACGCTCACGTGGTCAAAGACCCAAGGGGTTCTTCTCGACATCGCTCTTAACTACCTCAGTCTTGGCCGTGCTTACCTGGCTACGTCCCCACCGGACCCAGCAGCAGCCGAGCAGCACCTTCGAAAGGCGGTCGATGGCCTGCGCACGTCGGGGAGCACCCACCACCTCCCCCGTGGCCTCCTCGCCCGCGCTGCGTTCCACCGCAGCCAAGGCGACCTCGCTATTGCCCAGCGCGACCTCGATGAAGTGCGCACCATCGTGCGCCGAACGGGCATGCGCCTCTACGAGGCCGACCTCGAACTGGAGCAAGCGCGCTGGCACGTCGCGAACGGCGACCCCAACGCCGCGCAGCGGGCCCTCGACAAGGCCAGGGACTTAGTCGAGGACATGAACTACGGTCGCCGCCGCCCCGAGGTCGCCGACCTAGACGCTAGCATCGCGGCCCTGCGCTCGCGCTGACAGGAGCCGCGCAGGCAGCTCCGCCAGGCGATGGATGCCGTGACCGTGGGTGTGAAGGTGACGCGCTTCGCACGAAGCCTGGGGCTGGCTGACTGGATCTGGAGAAGATGCCCGTGCCCTCTGCCCGCCTGGTATCCAGAAGCGAGTGCACGATTCGTCTACCCCGCCCTACTCCAGCATCAGGTCGCGGTCGGTCTCGACGGTGCGGCCGGTGACGGTGTCGCGGACGCGCAGCGCGAGCGTGTAGAGCCCAGGCTCCTGCTGCGCCGCGTCCAGGACGATGTACTGCCCGTCGTCGGTGTCGTCGATGGTGACGGGGAACTGGACAGCCACGCCCTGCTCACTGCCGCCGAAGATGCTGCGGAAGAGCCGCGCAATGCCGCGCGACGTGTCCTTCGGGGCGAGGGCCGCCTCCACCTCGTAACGTGCCTGCCCCCCCTCCATCGCGAGGTTGTAGACCTCGAAGTAGAGGTAGACCGGCTGGTCGGTGCGGTAGACAGCCCACGGCGCGGGGTCGATCACGAGGTCGCGGCGCACGATCTCGCCGGAGCGCGCCTCGATGCCCGGGTCGGTCTCCTCCACGCGGTAGGCGAGCAGCAGGTCGGAGAGCGTGAGCTCGTCGCTCGCGTAGTTCGGGATCTCGATAGCGCGGCGCTGCACGGCCGAGGTACCGCCCGTTGCCGTCTCGAACTCGATCGA
>JBCCRG010000245.1:0-5901 GCA_039208155.1 Bacteroidota bacterium
CGCTTCCCGCGCGTCGGCCGCACCGGCGAGGTCCACGAGTTGCTCCAGCAGCACGTCGCGTGCGCCCACGAGAATCGCCTGCTGGATCGCGGCATCCACGTCGGCCACCGCAGCGTCGGCGCTCACGCCCTGCTCTTCGAGGATCTCCCGGAGCTTGTTTTCGACCTCGGGAAGGCGCCCCTTCCCCCGGTTCAGCAGCGCGTCCACAAACTCCAGCATCCGAGGGTGCCCGCCCACCAGCCGCAGGATGCGTGCCCATTCCTTCGGGTCGAGATCCTCGAAGGCAGGCAGCCGCCGCATGAGCTTGCGCGCCTCCGCGTCCGAGAGCGGCCCGAGCGGCACCGTCTCGAAGTAGGCCGCAAGGTCTGTGGCAGGGAGCGGGTAGCGACAGGTGAGCAGCAGGCGGCTCGTGCGGGCGTTGTGCGCGAGCATCTGGAGGTAGTCGGCCACTGCGCCGTCGCGGAAGGCTGCGCCGCCCGCGGTGAGGTTCTGCTCGAAGTCGTCCAGCACCAGCAGGAGCGGCACGGTGGCAAGCACCTGCTGGAGGAGCGTGAGGCGTGCCGTGTCGGGAAGCTCCGGCTGAAACAGAAGCGTGCCCTTCTTCTGCAAGGCCTCGTCCGACATCTGCATCAGTTCCGTACCGACGCTCGTGGCGATCGCCCCGAGGTCCCAGACCCCCTTGTGTGCCACGGGGACGTAGCCGGACTCCACGAGCCTGCGCATGGCCCGGCCCGCAAGCGCGCTCTTGCCCACCCCGCCGATGCCTGTCAGCAGCACGCCCGCCTTGGCCGTGTCCGTGCGGATCGTGCGCAGCGCCTGGCGCAGCGGCTTGCGTCGCCCGATGAACGCGTCCCGGGAGAGCTGCGGCACCGGCCCAGCCAGCGCATAGACGGGCGGTGTCGAGAGCGGCTCTCTGTGTGGGCCGAAGTTGGCGAGGCGCGGCTCGGCCTCGTCGCGGACGAAGAGCGTCGGCGTGGCGTACTCGGGCTGCGTCTGGTAGAGCGGGGCCTCCGTCTGGAGCGCCTTCTGGCGGGCGGCCTCGAGGGCCTTGCGTGCTTTGGCGAGGGCACGGCTCGGGCGCTGGTGCTCGCGGCGGTAGAGGACACGGTAGAAGGCCGCCGCGAGTTCGGTGGCGTAGTAGTCCGAGACGCTCGTCTGCATCGCCAGCACGCACGGCACGCCCGCGTCGAGGAGGGCGTGGGCGAAGCTGCCCGTCTGCGCGTCCGGCACGCCGCCGTGGCAGGCGTTGAGCACCACCAGCGGTAGCGTCCGCCCCTCCCCGCGAATCGGTTCGAGGAGGTCGGCGGGCTTGACCTTCATCTCCTCGCCGTCTTCCGTCTCCAGCAGCAGGACGCCCGCGTTGCCGTGGCACGAGAGGTGGAGGACGTGGTAGTCGTCGCGCTCCAGCGCCTCCGAGATGGCTTGTGGGTGGCCTACTTCCAGGATGCGCACCTGCGCCGTGTCACTGCGGTGGGCCTGCTCCGTCGCGTTGAGGATGTTCTGCAGCTCGCGCTCGTGGTCGAGCACGGCGGCGGTCGAGAGGCCCTCGTCCGGCGCCCCGACGGCCACCAGGATCTTGAGCGGCCCCGGCAGCGGCGTAAAGTCGAGCGGCGCGAGGTCGGTCACGCGGCGCAGCACCACCACCTCTGGGACGACGGCCAGCACGCGCCCGTCGCCCAGCCGCAGCGCCTCGAGAGGCAGCCCCAGCAATTCCGCATCAGCGGCCTCAAACCACACCTCCACCGTGTCGCCGACTCGGGTCGCGCTCAGCATCGCCGCCAGGGCAGCGCGTGCCCCGCCGGGGAGGCAGAAGTCGCGGAGCGCCTCGCCGAGGGCGTGGAGGGTCCGCGTCATCGCCGAGCGCCTCGCCGTATCGGCGTCGCGGCGCAGCCCCGCCCGGAAGTCCCGCAGGAAGCCCTCACGCCCTTGCACGATGGCGGCAGGCAGCGCATCGTACGCCGTCTCCACGAACGGCTCCGGCGCGTCGTTGAACGTCACCGCCACCGCGATCCGGTCGTCCTCGGTCTTGTCCAGGCGGATGCGGACGCGGTCGGTCCGTGCCGCCTGCGCGTCTACGTCCTGCGGGACCGGCTTCCGGTTGTCGAGCGCGTCCGAGATCGCCTCGTGCTCGTCGATGCGGCGGTAGAGCAGCGGGCGCAGCAGCGGCGGGATCGGCGCGTCCTCGGCGAGCTTGACGGGGATGAGCGGCTGCCGCTCCTGAATGTAGGCGTAGAGCAGCGCGTCGAGCTCGGCCTGCACCCAGGCGCTCTGCTTCGTGTGCTCCGAGAACACCACGATCCCGGCGTCGGCACGCTCCAGCCCGTCGTTGATCTGCCGGACGAAGCTCTGCTGTGGACTCAACTCGTACTTGTCCAGCCAGACCGCGTGACCGCGCGCCCGCAGCGCGTTGGCGAGGGCCTCCACGGCGGGCTTGTCCGGCGAGGCGTGGCTGATGAATACGGTCTTCGGCATAGCGGGTCGGGCAAAGCCAGCGGGAGATCATTAAAGTTAGGCAGCCAATCCTTGAGTCGAAATGGGGTGATCACGGGATAGTGCAAGCGCCCGTCCGCTCGTTACCAAGGACGCTGCCCAGCCCATCTCCCCCCGTCCTACGTCGCCTCCGCACGCGCGCGTGCTCGGCTCCTCGGACTGTCCCCCCCTCAAATTTGAGGGGGACAGCTTTGACCGCAGTTCAGGCGTGCCGAAGCGGGGGGAGCCGTCTGGCCCCGAGCGTTCGTCGCTGGCGAGACACACCCTGTACGTGTACACACGGCTGGACAACATGGCCACACGTCGGCCGACATATGGACCCAACCAGACGGGGCCGCGTGCACGGATGCTCGCTCGTCCAACCGTGTGCGGCACAAGCACTGCGGGAGGGCTCAGGCGACGAGCCGGGCCTCCACCGGAGCTCTCCGGCGGTTCCGATCTCGCGCTAGACCTCAAGACCCTGGGGCTGCCCCTTCTAACTTCCTACTTCTCCCTTCGAACTTTTATCTCCCCATGGACCGCGCTCAGGCCCAGGCCAATCTCCTGCTCAAGATCCGCACCGGCTCGCAGCTCTACGGCACCGCGCGGCCCGACTCCGACGAGGACTTCGCAGGCGTCTTCGCGCCGCTCGCGCCGTGGGTCTACGGGATGCGCCGCGTCGAGCAGGTCGATTGCGGGCACGTCGCCAAGGACGCGGCGGGCAAGAACACCGCCGAGGCCGTCGACTTCACCGCCTACGAGGTGCGCAAGTTTGCCCGCCTCGCGCTCGACAACAACCCCAACGTCCTCGAACTACTCTTCGCCGACGCACCCAACCTCATCCACGTCACCCCGCTCGGGCAGCGGCTCCTCGACGCGCGCGGCCTCTTCCCGCACCGCGGCCTCGTGAAGCGCTTCGTCGGCTACGCGACGAGCCAGCGCCACAAGATGCGCATCCGCATCCAGCACTACGGCGCGCTCAAGGACGCGCTCGCCTGGCTCGACGAGCAGCACGCCGCCAGCCCGTCGATCTCGCTCGCCGAGGTGAAGGGGCACCGCGAGGCGCTCCACCAGAAGCCGCCGCCTGGCTTCGCCTGGAAGGCCAGCCACGCGCAGGTCGGCGACCAGTCGTACGGCTACCACGAGAAGGTCAAGAACGTCCGCAAGAAGGTCGGCGCGCGCCTCGCCTCGGCGACCAACCGCACGGTGCTCTTCGAACGCCACGGCTTCGATGTGAAATTCGCCAGCCACCTCATTCGGCTGCTCCTAGAGTGCCGCGAACTCGTGCAGACGGGCGGGCTCCTCTTCCCGCTCGCCTACGCCGACGAACTGCGCGCCATCCGCCAGGGCACGCTCACGATGCCGGAGGTCGAGGCGCGCGCGACGGCCATCGAGGACGAGATCCGCGCCGTGACTGACTCGCCGCTGCGCTCGAAGACCGCGTTCGACGAGGTCGACGCGCTCGTGCAGGGCATCGTCCGGGATTACCTGGAGGGAGCGGTGTGACGCCGGGGTGCCCGGTTGACGAACTTGCAACCGTCTGCCCCCTCCCTCAGCCGGTCCTCCCATGCGTATTCGTCGTATCGCCGTCTTCTGCGGCTCCAAGTCGGGCACCGATCCCGCGTATGCCGAGGCGGCCCGCGTCTTCGGGGGGCTCGCGGCGGAGCGCGGCATCGGCCTTGTCACGGGCGGCGGGCACGTCGGGCTGATGGGCGTAGTGGCGGACGCGGCGCTCGCGGCGGGCGGCGAGGTGACCGGCGTGATCCCGCACGGGCTGGTCGTCCGCGAGGTGGCGCACGAGGGGCTGACCGACCTCGTCGTGGTCAACTCGATGCACGAGCGCAAAGCCAAGATGGCCGACCTCGTAGACGCCTTCGTGGCACTGCCGGGCGGCATCGGGACACTGGAGGAGCTGTTCGAGGCGTGGACGTGGTCGGCGCTCGGCATCAACGCCGACGAAACCGGACGCACCAAGCCTATCGGGCTGCTCAACGCGGCGGGCTACTACGACGACCTTCTCGCGTTCGTCCACCGCAGCCTTGCCGACGGCTTCGTGCGGCCCCGCCAGCGTGTCCTCCTCGTGGATGCGACCCGCCCCGAGTCGCTGCTCGACAAGCTCACCGTCGCCGACGCCCCCGTGGTGGAGCAGTGGCTGACGCGCGACGAGTCGTAGGATGAGCGGAGAGTCGTGGCGCAGCCGTCTGCGCCGCTGGGCGTTCAACTTCTTCCCGGCCTACCGGGGCACCGGCGCGCGCTTCGCCTACCTCGCCGACAGCTGGCGCGAGGTCCGCATCCGGCTGCCGCTCTCGTGGCAGACGCGCAACTACGTCGGCTCGATCTTCGGCGGGAGCATGTATGCCGCCGTCGATCCGATCTACATGGTGATGCTCATCAACGTGCTCGGGCCAGAGTACGTCGTGTGGGACAAGGCCGCCACGATCCGCTTTCGCAAGCCGGGGCGGACGACGCTCCACGCCACGTTCCGCCTCACGGACACCGATCTCGACGCGATTCGTGACGCGACGGCCTCCGGCGAGCCGCACGAAGCGACCTTCACCGTAGACCTCGTCGATGGCGACGGCGTCGTCCACGCCGAGGTCGAGAAAGTGCTCTACATTCGGCGCAAGAAATCCGAGGCGTCCACGTAAGCCGCGTCGTGCTTGTGCCCTCCCCGGTTCTCCGCTTTCCCGACTCTTTGAGATCCATGCGCTTGCTCACGCTCACGCTCGCTCTGCTCCTCCTCGGCTGCGACACCACCGACGCCGAGCCCGAAGCGCCGCTCGACACCACCGCGCCTGTCATCACGCTGCTCGGCGACAACCCACTCGCGCTCGCCTTCGGCACGGCCTACGTGGAGCCCGGGGCCACGGCCCAGGACGACACGGACGGCGACCTCACCGCCGCCATCGAGATCGATGCCATGGAGGTCGATGCGCTCGTCGCAGGCACCTACACCGTGCGCTACAGCGTGACCGACGGGGCAGGCAACGAGGCCTCGGCGGCGCGCACCGTGACCGTCGGCGAGCCGCCCGCGTTGGGGGTCGCCACCTACGAGGTGACGTTCGTGTCCACCTGGAGCGCTGCGACCCACCCCGCTGACTTTCCCTCGAACGCGCACTTCTCGCAGCTCGTCGGAGCCGCGCATGCGCCGAACGTATCGCTTTTCGAGGTGAGCACGATGGCTAGCGAGGGGATTCGGCTGATGGCGGAGAAAGGGCAGAACGCGGTACTGAAGAGCGAGGTGGAAGCGCTCAGCGGGGATGTCACGTTCATCAGCGGCCCGGCGCTCGCGGACTCGCCGGACGAGGACATGCTCACCTTCACGGCGGACGGGGACGCGGGCCACATCGCCCTCACGCTCGTCTCGATGGTCGCGCCGAGCCCCGACTGGTTCATCGGGGTGGACGGGCTGGCCCTCGTCGAGAACAGCCA